>JAYSRI010000066.1:0-2106 GCA_043721175.1 Alphaproteobacteria bacterium | reverse complement strand
CGTAATCGACGATGACCTTGCGCGGCACCTCAACTAGTTGTGCGCCTGCGCGCGCGTCGCCCGCGATGTCGTTGGCACGGCGGGTTAAAGCGGCATCTGACAGCGTGATGTTAAGGAAACCAGGACCGGCCACTTCGCACAGCGCGATATCGGGATCCATGACGAGATGACCAGCAATACTGGTTGCTATTTCGCGCGGGTTCTTGCCAGCTTGTTTTGCGCCTGCCATCGCGCCATTGCACTGAAAGTGCCCAAACTCAGACTTTTGTGCCCGCGAAACCGCGCCCAACTTAGGGTCCAGCCCCAATTGTTCAAACGCTGCGCCTATTTTAAGCGACAGCGTGTGTGCGAGATGTGACATAAGGGGGATGACCTTTAGCGGGGAACGCCCGAATCGATGCGGAAGCGCTTGCCGTCGCGGTTGAATTCAAGCTGTGCGTCGGTCAGTTCAAACCCGACGAACACTTCAAAATTATTGCCAGCCACATCTTTGTTAGCGCGCGGAATGACCACATTCGTAACCGCCGATTGCAGGCTTACACGGTCAGTGCCAGCGGGTATTACAAAGCGTTGTGTGTAGCGCTCCCGCGAGATTGGCACGAGGTCTTTGCGGGTCACACTAACAAAATAAGTCACATCTTTTGAAGCACCTACCGCCTTTGGTCCTTTTCCAAACGCCATGTCCATTTGCAGCGAGATCGAAATCGGATCGTCACCAATGTAGCGGCACGATGATGAAACACGGCTGATCTCGCCCGTAAAGCCAACATTCTCAAACCGCTCAGGGCCATCAAGTTCAACAAATCGCTGCGCATCATATAGCACGCGCACCGCCGGGCATGGCCCAACATTGGCCGTCGAACTATCGCCACCAAGCGCGCGGGCTAAACCCGAAGCAAAACCCCGCTTGCGTTGTGGGCCTTGGGGCGCGTCGAGCTTTTCCGCCGCGCCGGGTATCGCAGGTGCAGCAACTACAGGCGCTGGAGCCGATTCGCTGGCGGGAGTTTCAGGCCCCGAAACTGGCGTAGGCCTACCGGCACATGCGTTGAGGGCCAAAGACGTAGCCAACACAAAGGCAAAAGTTTGAAGGCGCATAATGCTTTCCACACAAAGAGCGGGACAGACCGTCTTGGCACTGCCATTATTTTAGACCATGTGTTTAGAGGCCCTGCGCGCTTCAAGCAACGCAATAGGGCGCCATCAAGGCACATTGTGCGGAGAAAACATGTCAGCAAAGCCAAACCTCACCATTTTACTGGCGGCACCACGCGGATTTTGTGCGGGTGTGGATCGAGCCATCCAGATTGTTGAGCGCTCTATCGAGAAGTGGGGTGCGCCCGTTTATGTGCGCCACGAAATTGTTCATAATGTTCACGTTGTTGAACGATTGAAGCGCTTGGGCGCTGTTTTTGTTGACGAGTTGGATGAATGTCCAATAGATCGACCTGTCGTGTTTTCGGCGCACGGCGTACCAAAGTCAGTGCCACTCGAAGCCGCACGTCGCGAGATGATCTATGTCGACGCCACCTGCCCGCTGGTCTCTAAAGTCCATGTCGAAGCGCAGCGCCACTTCGACAATGAACGCGAAATTGTGCTGATCGGTCATGCTGGGCACCCCGAAGTCATCGGCACAATGGGTCAATTAGACGCCGGTGCTGTGACATTGATTGAAACCGTCGCCGATGTCGCAGCCTTCACACCCAAAGATGCCGATCAACTAGCTTTTGTTACCCAAACTACATTGTCAGTCGACGATACAGCTGAAATTGTGAGCGCATTGCAAGCGCGCTTCCCACACATTTCCGTGCCTCACAAAGAAGACATTTGCTATGCGACAACCAACCGCCAAGACGCCGTGAAGGCATTGAGTGCGCAGGCTGATTTGCTGTTGGTCATCGGATCCAAGACTTCCTCTAACAGCATTCGTTTGGTTGAAGTTGGCCTGCGTGCCGGTGCAAAGGCGGCTTATCTGGTTGATGATGCAAGCGGCATTGATTGGTCGTGGTTCGAGGGCGTTGAAACGCTCGGCTTAACCGCAGGTGCGAGCGCGCCCGAGGATTTGGTTGAAGGTGTAATCACATCATGTCGCGACCATTTCGCGGTTAC
>JAYSRI010000065.1:0-5262 GCA_043721175.1 Alphaproteobacteria bacterium | reverse complement strand
GCGCTTCACGGTTTTGTCCGGCGAATGTGGCGTTGGTGTCGAGCTCGCCCGCCCGCACACTGCGCGCCGCAGTGGCACTATCGGTGGTCGGGAAGATCAATAATTTGGTCAGGCAGATATTGGCAGCGTCATGAAAAAGCGCGTTCTTTTCCAGACGGATAAAGTCATTGGGCCGCCATTCCTTGAGAACAAAAGCGCCATTGCCAACAAAATTGACCGGCTTTATCCAGTCTTCGCCCAATTTTGCTATCACATGCGCAGGCACAGGATAGGCTAGCCAGTGGGCGAGCAACGCTGGCAAAAACGGCGTTGGATTTGTGACGTTAATCACCAGAGTTTTGGGGTCGGATGCGGTCACGCCCAGACTTGTCGCAGGGGCATTTTTGGTATTCACCGCCTCGGCATTTTTGATCATGTAAAAAAGTGACGCATAGCTCGAGCGGGTTTTTGGGTCCATCAAACGGCGAAACGAGAACACGAAATCATCGGCGGTCACTGATACCCCGTCCGACCATTTGGCATCGCGCAATGTGAATGTCCACGTCAGCTTGTCGTCAGATACGGCCCAGCTTTCGGCCATGCCGGCTATGGGTTTTGCGGCGGGATCCAGCACGGTTAAGCCTTCAAACAAGCCTTCCATAATGCGGTCTTCATTAGCGATGGTGGCCTTGGCGGGGTCCAGTGTTAGCGGCTCACCCGCATTGCCCATGCGCAGCGTGGTGGCGCTTTCTGGCTCTGTTTTAGGACTGCCACAACCTGTTAGTGCCAGGACAACGCACGCCAGCGCAATGATTTTCAAGGTCATGACGGGGGACCGCTTGAAATCAGGTTATGCGCTGTCATGACGTCAAATGCCGCCCGCTCGCCGCTTTCAAACGCCGCCTCCATGCCTGTGTGGACTAACCCTAAGTGCTCGCCTGCAAAGAACAGTCGGCCAGCAGGCGCGCCCATTTTCCCCGCCCAACGACCAATCTGCCCCGGTGCCCAGTGCATGTAGGCGCCCCCTGCAAGCGGATTTGTGCTCGTCCAGTCCTGCACGTGGCGCACCTTAAACTTACCCTCACTCGCAGGGCGAAGCGCATTCATCCGTGCACTGAGGGTTGAAAGATCAAATCCTTGCGCGCCCGTGCCATTCAACCAGATATAAATGATGCCAGTGTCTTTGCTGTCGCTATCGCGCACACTAAACACGCGTTCCAGCGGCCCATCGGTCCACATGTCGATGGGCAGGCCATCTGTTTCCCAGTAGCGCTTTTCGGGTTCAAGGAAGATTTGCTTGATTTGGGTGTAGGGTAGTGCCCCAATCGCTTCGCGAGTTTCGCGCGACATGGGTGCGCGGATGTTCATCAGGCGCAGCGTTGGAAACGGTACAGCTGCGACAACCGCCTGCGCTGTCAAGCGCGTACCATTGGCAAGAGTTACCGATCCACCTTGAACATTGGTCGAAATCCGCCGGACAGCTTGCCCGATCAAAACAGGCTTTCTGAGCGCCCGCGCCATCGCTTCGGGCAGCCGCTGAGAGCCACCGCGTATCATACTGGAGACGCCACCACTGGCGCGCTCAGCACCAAAAAGCGTGAGTGAGCGCATGACGTTGACGATGCTGTAGCTATCCAACCGATTGGCATTCAGGCCCACATCAACTAACCGCCTCGCTGTTGCGTCAAAGCCTAGGTGCGTCAGGAATGCGTCTGCTGATAGGTCCGCACCAATGCCAATTGGCCCGCGCCAATCGTCTGACGTCTTGAGAGGATTGTTGGCTCCCCCTGCTGCTGCAAACAAAGCGGCACTGGGTGGCGTATTCTTTAACGCCGTCGGGAAGGTGTTTTCAGGTGCGGCTCCCCAATCGCGTGCCGCCATCATCCGTCCACTGATATTGATGGATGTAGCGCGCGGCGTTACGGGCTCGGGGAATAATTCAACACCCAATGCAGCGGCCCGCGCGCGCAACCTTGTATAGCTGGCCCCGATTTGGACGCCGCCCGCATTGGGTTGGCCCGGTAAATCATAGAGCGTGTTCATCCGCCCACCGATGCGGTTTGACGCCTCGACCACTTGCACATCAAGACCCGCCGCCTCCAGTCGCAACGCCGTTTCAAGACCTGATGCGCCAGCGCCAATTACGATGACTTGGCTAGTGAAATTGGTGCGTGCATAGGCTGGCATTACGACGGCACTCGCCCCAAGTCCCAGAAGCGCGCCACGCCGTGTAGAGGTCATTTCCATGTCGATTTATTCTTCAAATATTCAAAGGCATCCCTGCCATCGCGGGGCTGATAAGCCGTGAACAGATTTGGCGGATAGCGCTCCTTGTAGGCGTCAAACAGATCCTGATACAGCGACATATGCACCACAGGCTGGCGATGGGTGCGACGGAATGAAGCAATTGGAATGCGTGCTGTGACAATCGTTTCATGCACGCTGTTGGCCTCGTCGATCAACGCGCCATCGGGGCCATAAATACAAGCGCCACCTGATCCACCGCCATCGTCAAAGAAGCCCGGATTATTGGGTGACACAGCATTGTTGGATGCCGCGACATAGACGCGGTTATAAAGCGCTGTGGCTTGAATATCTTCTTTGCTAAAACCGCCCGTCGCGGTGCGCAACATGACTTCGGCACCCTTCATCGCATAAGCGCGAAACAACTCTGGCTCGCGCTGCACAGAGCTGGTGATGAAATTGCCCAGCGGGGTCTTGGTCACAGGAATCACAGCATCGCGGCCATACATCTCGACATAGGCATCGAGGCAATCATGGATAGTGGACGTGTAAATCTCATAGTTGCCGCCGCCAAACACGCCTTTAATGTTGCGTGCTTTCCAATGCTTATCAACGATGGTGCCATCGGGGCCGATAATGGTGGTGATGGACAACAGGTGGTTGGCCCACGCGGCATCGCGCACATAGGAACCAAATACGATGTAGCAGCCATATTGCTTGGCCTTTTTTCCGATAGCCTCGGTTTCTTCACCGGGAATCTCGATGGCGGCGCGCAAGCTGTCGGCGCGTGTCCATTTGTCTGACCAGCCTGTGATCGGGAACTCATGGAAGAACAACACCTCTTTGGAGCCACCCCAGCCTTGCGCCGCGTCAATCAGGTCGAGCATGTGGTCAAGGTTTTCTTTCCGGCTGCCAGTGAGGCGGGATAGATCAACTTGGCGCACACGCGATTGGATCACCGCCAGCGTCAACATGTCTTTGGTTAACGGCACTGTGGCATAGGTGCCATCCGGGCTATATTGCAGAGGCATTTTCGTGATGGCGGCCTGCACTGCACTGGGTGCTAAAGCGCCACCGCCGACACCAACAAGACCAGCCGCAGCCAGTTGAAACAAACTACGGCGCGAGACGTCGATTAGGTCGCTGGCTATTTCGGTCATATTGATTTTCCCTTATTGCTCACCCGCAAAAAGGTATATCATTTAGTGCGCTTCGCAAGGGTAAAAAAGCGTCATTCACTACGTGTTGATCCGCCTCATTTTACCACTTCATTTTCACGGGTGCCGGACCATTATAGTTTGGATCAACTTTGGACGGCGGCGGTGGCACAAGGCGCGACGCAGGCCGTGTTGCTGGCGTTTGCGGCCGTGATTGAGGTGCTGTCACTGGTGAACTTGGCATTGGCGGCAAATAGCTGACGCCAGCGCGCGCTGCGACCCGTCTAACTGTCGCTAATGCAGCAGCAGATGGATAACCATCCGCCACAACGCTTTCCTTCTTTTGCAACGCCTGCAACGCGGCGCGCGAGCGTGGCCCGATCTGGCCGTCGGGTGTCCCTATTTCATAGCCCAGCCCCAACAACAGGCCTTGCATCATGGTTGCATCAGCACGTCCTAGCGGCGGGTTGGACGTCGGCCAGCGTGTTGGCAATATCCCTTTGCCCGCAATTTGATCACCCAAAATTGCAATCGAAAGTGCATAGGAATCTGACGCATTATAGGAGCGGATCGCATCGAAGTTGCCACCAACCAGGAAAGCGGCACCACCTGCGCCCGCTGGCGCCAGCAAGCGGACCGAGGATTCTAACGGCATGTCATCGGGGATCGTGCCATTATCGCGCACAACGCCTATGCTCTTCCAATAGGAATAGGGTCGCATCGTGCCGTCGGCCAATGACCAGTCAAATCCCGTTGGTACATTAACTTCAAAGCCCCAAGGCTCGGTGCCTTTCCAGCCTGCTTTGCTCAAGTATGACAATGTGGACGCCAAGGCATCAACGGGATTATTCCAGATGTCGCGCTTGCCGTCATTGTCGCCATCAACCGCACGGCTGAGATAGGAGCTTGGCATGAATTGGGTGTGGCCCATCGCCCCTGCCCATGAACCGATCAGTGTCGCGCGTGTTGCGTCACCGCGTGCCAATATATCAAAAACCGCCAGCAACTCGCGCTCGCCTAACGCGGTGCGCCGCCCGGCATAGGCAAATGTCGCCAGCGAACGCACCACGTCCATATTGCCTTTATTGCCGCCATAACCGCTTTCAAGACCCCAGATCGCCACGCCATACTCAATGGGAACGCCAATCGTCGTGGACATGCCCAGCAATCTATCACGGTTCTGTGCATATAATGTCCGGCCTTGGCTGACGCGGGCAGGCGACACAGCGCTGGCAATATAAGCCCAGATCGGACGTACAAACTCTGGCTGAACCTCATTCAGGCGGGTCACTTCGAGATTGGGCACCAGCCCGGTCAGCGTCGCCTCGACAATGGCGCGATCTTTCTTCTCCACTTGTACGGCCTGAAAAGCAAAGCGGGTGCGCCATGCATCAAACTCAGGGACGCCAGAGGATACAAATGCAGGCGGCACATAGGCTGGCGGCTCTTGCGCGCAAGCCAGTGTGGCAGTTGCAACTATCAATGTCGCAAGTGAAAGGGTTCGGGCCATCATGGCACCAAGTGTAAAGTGGTCTGGTTGTAGTGTGAAGGGGGTCATGTGGGGTTGTGCAAAGGACCGTGACTTACCAAAGTCGCCTTCTACTTGATCGCCAACTATTTCGAACAAATACGTGAACTCGCAAAGCGACTTTGGTAAGTCGCGATCCGCTGCAATCTGCCATATGTTAGCCGTTTCAATTCATTGGGCCGTCGGTATCATACCAGCGGTCCTTTGAGTGGAACGCGACTTACAAAAGTCGCACTCTGATTGACCGTCAACTATTTCGGACAAATGCGTGTGCTAGCAGAGCGACTTTGGTAAGTCGCCAGACCGCTGACAAACCTGTTTGCTCAAATTTTGGCTTTGGGAGCGCGGCATACC
>JAYSRI010000064.1:0-5278 GCA_043721175.1 Alphaproteobacteria bacterium | reverse complement strand
GCTTGACCCTCATCCTTATGAAGCATGCCCAGTGCTTTTGCATGGCGACTTTTGGCCACAAAACCTTATTTGGCAAAATGGTAAGATTGCAGCGATTTTGGACTGGGAAGATGCAGCGTTTGGCGACCCTCTGTCAGACATAGCCTGCGCTATTTTAGAATTGCGCTATTTGTTTTGCGAAGATCTCGTTCAGGTTTTCATCAATGCATATCGGCACCATTGTCCGATAGATGACAAACGGCTGGCTCTTTGGCATATCTATGTTGCCGCAGCGGCACAATTTCATATGGCAAATTGGGGTTTAGAACCAGCTAAAGAAGCGCATATGCGGGCAATTGCGCACCATCAAATTCGTCAAGCGGGCGCTTTGTTGCAAAGTTGCCCTCACTAGTCCCAAGGATTTATCTGATCAAGCCCAAGACCAACAAAATCCTTTGTGTTTCTGGTAACGAGTTGACCTTTTAGCGAATGAACTATGCCTGCGATCAAAGCATCACCAAGAAAGTTGGACAGTCCAGCATTGTAGCGCAGAGTGCGAAATTCTCCCGCCGTGCGCGCGCTCACTTCATTCACGCTTACCGCCGCCAGAACGCCATCAACACCCACCAAAGCGTCAAATGATTGAAACAGTCTTGCCTTGCGTTTGCCCTCTGGCAGCAATCCAAGTCCATAAGTAATTTCTGAAACCGTGATGACTGTTGTCACAAGCTCAACGTCTTGCAATTTTTGCCACCATGACGCGAACACGAAATCTGGCATAGGCTTCATCAACTCTGAGACGATATTTGTATCCAGTATCAGCAATGTCATGAAAAATCCGGTGTTGGACGTTCATCAGAACGAGCAGGCAAATCAAGTGATATGCCCTGTTGATCGCTAAACAAATAGCGCCCGCGCGACCAGATTTGGGTTGGCTGGCCTTGGTTCACAGCACCCCGGAGGATAAAGCGCACTTCATCCTCCATTGACCGCCCAAATTGCGCAGCCCTGATCCGCAACTTGTCACGAACTTCATCTTCAAGGTTTCGGATCGTCAAGGTTGCCATCAGTTATCTCCCAATTCATGACAGCAACGCTAGCATTGCTGTCATGAATTGTCAAAAGTTTCAAACTTACGGCGTTGCACAATGCAAAAAAAGCGCGGACGTATTGCCCGCGCTTCTTTCCTGATCAGATCACAAGTCAGCTTAGTTCGTCGCCATCACAGTCACACCTGCCGAGCAAGGCGCGCTGTTACAGTCATACATAACGACGCGGACTTTATAGGGTCCGCCACGGGTCGGGCGGAAGGTTACGATGGGAAGGCTGTCAGTCAACGCGTCATTGGCAAGAGTGTTGCCGTCTTGATCGATCAATTTGATATCTAGGTCGGGGCAATCATTGTCGCACACGCCGGCGATTTTGTAATTGACGCCAGCAATGAGACTGACAACAAAATCGCGATCCGCCCCTTCATTGAGACGGAAGATCGGTGAGCGGAACAAGCGCACAGCTGACGCTTGCCCACGTTCGAACGTGTCCAATTGCGAATTGACTTGCGCGTCATACTGACCCGCAGCAGCAGCCGGGCGATTGACAATAGTGGCTGGAGTTTTTGAACTCGCCGCCGCACTGCCGCCACCCGATGAAGCGCCACCAGTGCCCAAGATCGTCATGCCTGCCGAGCAAGGTGCCACGTTGCAATCATACATCAGGACCCGAACAGTGTAGGTGCCATCCATAGTTGGGGCATGTGTGACCACTGGTACAGAGTCAGTTGCCGTATCTTCCACAACTTGGCTGCCATTGGGATCAATCAGTTTGATATCCAAATCTGGGCAATCATTGTCGCATACGCCTGCGATTGTATAGCGTTGGCCACGGCGCATGGCGATTGGGTAGTCCTGCGTCGCGCCCTCGGTTAGACGGAAGATCGGTGAACGGAACAGGCGGCTCATGCCGGATGCGTTGCGCTCAGCCGCATCGAGTTGGTCATTGACCTGTTGGTCGTATTGAGTGGTGCCACCGCCTGTGTTTGGACTTCTGACCGTGCTTGGAACGCTGTTCACGACACTGCCGCCAGACGCCATCACCGTTAAGCCAGCAGAACATGGTGCAACATTGCAATCATACATCACGACGCGGACGGTAAACGTACCGCTCTTGTTGGCTGAATAGGAGACTAAGGGAACCGAATCGGTTGCCGTGTCTGAAACCACTTCATTGCCAGCTTGATCGAGCAATTTAATGTCCAAGTCCGGGCAGTCATTGTCGCAAACGCCGCCAATTGTGTAGCGTTGTCCGGCATTGACCGAGATCGGATAGTCCTGAGTTGCGCCCTCGTTCAAGCGGAAAATGGGTGAGCGAAATAGCCGCGTCATACCAGAGGCATTGCGCTCCATCGTGTCAAGTTGGTTATTGACTTGTTGGTCATATTGGCTGGAACCAGTGCCTGAACTGTTGCCCGATGACGCCGCGCCAGTAGCCATAACCGTAAGCCCGGCTGAACATGGCGCAACGTTGCAATCATACATGATCACGCGCACGCGATATTCGCCGCTGCGACTAGGGCGATACGACACGATAGGTAAACTGTCCGTCAGGCTATCGCTGGCCAGCTCATTGCCGCTACCATCCAGCAACTTGATGTCCAGATCCGGACAGTCATTATCGCAAACACCGGCAATCTTGTAGGGGACGCCTGCAATCATCGTGACGTTATAATCTTGGCGCGCACCTTCATTGAGACGGAAAATGGGTGAACGGAAAAGACGTGTCGCGCCTGATTGCCCGCGCTCGAATGTGTCGAGTTGGCTATTGACTTGCTGGTCGTACTGGCCTGTCGTAGGTGCCGGACGAGCGCCTCCGCCCCCACCTGAACCCATAACAGTCAAGCCAGCCGAGCAAGGCGAGACATTACAGTCATACATGATGACGCGCACGCTGTAAGTGCCGCTCATTGTGGCGGTGTGGCTCACGATTGGTGCTGAGTCTGTCAACACATCAGAGGCCACTTCACGGCCATTCGGGTTGATCAATTTGATGTCGAGATCAGGGCAGTCATTGTCGCAGACGCCGCCAATTGTGTAATTGCGACCGCTGACAAGGCTAATCGGATAAGTCTGCTCAGCTCCTTCATTCAGTCGGAAAATAGGCGAACGAAACAGCCGTGACTTACCTTGACCGCGTGCGTTACTTTCCATTGTATCAAGCTGATTATTGACTTGTCTGGTGTATTGATTTTGCGCAAAAGCGGGTCCAGCCGCTAAAAACGCTAATCCAGCTATCAGGTAACTGCGCATATTTGCCTCCACAAAACTCAAACTGCCCCTGCAAGCACAGATTAATGCACTTGTCCTCGCATACCTGTGATAAACAAGATTTCAGCAATTCATACCCGCAAATAGGGGGTATTTCAAAATATGGCGGAAAATTCACATCTGGCGACCTACAGCGCCTCGCCATTCTGCAACAAAAAATGTCCATGCAATGCAGCAATGGGGTCGCCACGATCAAACTGCCAAGCCTCGACGCGTACATTGGCTATCCGGCGGCCTAGTTTTGTCACGTGCGCACGAGCGTAAGTTTCAAGTGGGCGGCCTGACCTTAAATAATCAATCGAGATATCGATGGTTTTTGGAATTTTGCCGGTGCCTTGGGTTAGGAATATTTGCGCGACTGCCGTTAGTTCCATCATAGCGCCTACGACACCACCGTGGAGGGCAGGCAACATCGGGTTGCCGATCAAGCTGTCTTTGAACGGCAAAACAGCCGTCAATTCGTCACCCTTTAACTCGAAACGCACGCCTAAAAACGCGGCATAGGGCACCATTTCAAAAAGCGACTTGAGCTGATTTCCATCAAATTTGGTAGGAGCATCGCTCATTGAGGTGGCTTCCGGTTTTGACCAAACTTTGCACCAGTGCCCATCATAAAAGCGGCTTGTGCAGAGGCAACGGGATCGCTTTCATCGTCGCCATCAAACGCAAACGCTCGCACAAACGCCACACTGCGCGTCATACGATAACAATGCGCATCAGCGCGAATGGTTGCACCCTTTTTTGCCGGCCGCATATAGTCAATACGCAAGTCTAAAGTGGCCGTTGACGTCGGCTCGCTCAGAGCGGCAAACGCCGCTACACCGCACGTATTATCCAGCAAAGTTGTCACCACGCCAGAAGCGATCACCCCGGTTTCAGGATCGCCCACAAGATCAGCGCGCCAATCCACTTCGACAATCGCCCGAGCCTTGCCAATCGAAACGACACGCATACCAAGTGCCTGCGCTTGTGGCGTGCCCGCAATCATCATACCCGCGTTTTGCGCCATGCGTTCCCAAAAAGGTGGTTCGTCTGTCATGACTATAGCTTAGCTGCGCTGTGAGAATTTGGGAAGGTTGATTTGATGAGTTTGAGTTTGAGTTTGATCTTTTTAACTTGCACGTTCGTCGTCAGACCATGAGGCAGTGGTGCCTGAGTTTGGCAGGGGATGACATTTTTGGACATTGGCGCTAGCGTAACTTTGCAAAGGTGTATGTCACAATGAATGATCTCAATACTCCGTTCTCTAGTAAGCAAGCCTTCGCCTTGCGATTATTTGTAGGGGCAGCATTTGGTCTCGCGATTGCGCTTTTACAGCATAGAGTGGTTGGCAGATTACACGATGTTGAGCTTGCAATTTGGCGAGAGATATTGGCTGCAACTCTGGTCCTGACAGCCTTTGTTATTTGGGCCGGAGCCGGGTCCATCCGGCGCATCAGCCTCGCCATTTGGACGATTTGCGCCTTCAGTTTGGTCTATTTTATTTTTTGGATCGCCAATCATGATAGCGCACAACGCGATGTCTTTTTTGGTGGCCCTACGACGTTAATTTTCCCGCTGCTGTTTATTGCCCATGAATTGGTTTCCAGCGGTGATCAAGCGGGCAAGTGGATTGCCCCTTACGAGACCTATTTTGATGAAGCGTGGAAGCGCGGCGTCCAATTGGCACTGGCGATATTATTCACTCTGCTGTTCTGGGGCATTCTGTGGCTGGGTGCCGCATTGTTGGGGTTTATTGGTTTTGATTGGCTAAAAAAACTCCTGCAAGATGAGTATTTTTCGTGGCCGATGACGGGACTGGCATTTGGTACAGCGGTGCATCTGGGCGATGTGCAAACCAAATTATTGGCCAATGTGCGCAGCCTCATACTGGGTGTGCTCTCGTGGCTCTTGCCTGTCATTACGTTGATAGGAGCAATTTTCGCGGGCAGTTTGTTGGTGAGCGGCCTTGCGCCACTGTGGGCGACCAAGGCGGCTAC
>JAYSRI010000063.1:0-2124 GCA_043721175.1 Alphaproteobacteria bacterium | reverse complement strand
GTCACATAGTCTCGTGGTCCGCTAGGCGATGTGTCTGATATCGTTGCGCACGCGCTGGCAAAGCCAAATAAGCACAAGCCAACAACAAATCTGAAAGCTCTCATCGGATGGGCAACCCTCGTGACGGCGACACAGAGCGCATCGCCAACGCCGTATTAACACGCACAACACTTGGCAGTCGCGTTAAAACTTCGCGGTGAATGCGTTCAAGGTCGGCTACATCGCGCGCCGCGACGCGCAACAGATAGTCGGCATCACCTGTCATAAGCCAGCATTCCAATACTTCCGGTGCCGCACGGACTGCCGCTTCGAATGCGCCAAGATCACGATCCGTCTGAGTACCCAACGAGATTGAGACAAACACCGTCAAACTAAAACCAAGTTTGCCAGCGTTTAGGTCAGTTCGATACCCTTCAATAATCCCGCGCTTTTCAAGCGCTTCAATGCGGCGACGGCACGCGCTTTCAGACAGGGCGATTCGATCTGCGAGCGAAGCGATGCTAGCACGGCCATCTCGTTGCAACGCACGCAGCAATGCGCGATCTTTATCGTCTAGGATAGCGGATTCCATTACTTAAACCTTTTAAAACGCGCAAAACCGCTATCAAAGGACTGCAACACAATCAAGTTAGGCGAGAAACGCCATGGCTATCGTGGTAGCTTCTCATATCACAGGAGTTGATCATGAAAATTGGTGTGCCAAAAGAAATAAAGCCGCAAGAAAACCGCGTGGGTGCAACACCCAGTACCGCAGCCCTGTTGGTTCAAGCCGGACATGAGGTCTTCGTGGAAACCGGTGCCGGTGCTGGCATTGGCGTGCCCGATTCTGCATATGAAAAAGTTGGTGCGAAAATCTTGCCTGACGCGGACGCTATTTTCAGTACGGCTACGATGATCGTCAAAGTGAAAGAGCCTCAACCTATCGAGTGCGCGCGTCTTAAGCCTCACCATATTCTGTTCACGTACCTGCATTTGGCACCTGACCCAGTTCAAGCCAAAGCCTTGATGGCGTCTGGCTGTACCGCAATTGCCTATGAAACAGTTGTTGGTCCAGACGGCGGCTTGCCACTATTGGCACCGATGTCGGAAGTTGCCGGCCGCATGGCGACCCAAGTTGGCGCGCATTGCCTTCTCAAGCCTCAAGGCGGCATGGGCAAGCTGATGGGGGGTGTTCCCGGTGTCGCGCCTGCGAAAGTCGTTATACTCGGCGGCGGTGTATCGGGTCTCAATGCCTGCGAGATCGCACACGGCATGCGGGCAGACGTTACCGTCTTTGATCGCTCTAAAAAAGTACTGGTCGATATTGACCGTCAATTCAACGGTATGGTCACGACCCTGATGTCGACACCCGACGCTGTTGAGCAGGCCTGCATCGAAGCGGACCTTGTGATCGGTGCGGTCCTCATTCCCGGCGCGTCAGCACCAAAACTCGTTACAAAGGCAATGCTGGCCAAAATGAAGGACGGCGCGGTATTGGTCGATATCTCTATCGATCAAGGTGGGTGCTTTGAAACATCCCGTGCCACCACACACGGCGATCCAACTTATGTGATTGACGGGGTAGTCCATTATTGCGTCGCCAATATGCCAGGAGCCGCCCCCCTCACCTCTACATATGCCCTCAATGCCGTAACAGCGCCTTATATGTTGGCACTTGCTAACAAGGGTGTGGACAAAGCGTTGGCTGACGATCCAGGTCTCGCTTTGGGTCTAAATGTAAGAGCTGGCGAGATCACCTACCCTGCTGTGAGAGAGGCGTTGGGTCTATAAGCGTTGTCTCAACAGCGTAGTACATTGACCCGCACAGCGATGATGCAGCATCTCAAATCAGGTTTCGCGCACCACGCCTTGGACCGCGAGTTTACAACTCGCCAGATTGCTGACAAACTCTAATCGCTCGTTTTTACAAGTTGGGAGCGCGGCATACTAATGCCGCATTCGACGAAAGTGCGGCATTGGTATGCTGCGCTCCCATTTTTTCCGCAATTTTATGCCTGAACATTAGGCGGCTTTCGACCTCTAAAATACACCGCCGCGGTTTGTCAGCAGTCTGGCGGCATTGGTATGCCGCGGTCCCAGCGCGCTAACGCAATCAAATAGCGTTTCTTAGCAGTTAAGCGCGAT
>JAYSRI010000062.1:0-5292 GCA_043721175.1 Alphaproteobacteria bacterium | reverse complement strand
CCCACCCAAAAATGACACTAGGAACAACCCATCGGGGCGTAAGGCAAGGCGTGATTGAGCCAGAACGCCGGGAAGATCGTTGACCCAATGCAGCGATAAAGTAGAGACAATCAGGTCCAAACTTTGAGTTGCCAGCGGCAGGTTTTCATCATCACACACGAATGCATGTTGCGGCATGCGCCTCAGAAGCGGAGCCGATACGTCGCAGTGCGCCAAAAAACCTATTTTTTCAGCAAGTTGTGGTCGCTTGTTCAGCTCACTTTGAAAATAACCACCATGTGACCCTATATCAACAGCATCGTTAAAGTGTCGATTGATGAACTCCAGTCGGTCACAAATGTCCTCAATAGCACGATCCTTTAGAAATCGAGCTTGCTCAAATCGTTTTGCTGCGCGATCCTTATGTTTGCGAACTAAAGCGCGATTAAAGGGACCTAAAGGTGGCATCGTTTCCATGGACTTCAGAATAGTGCCATTTCTTGTTGTGCGGCTAGGGGTTGGACTGTGAGTTTCATTGAGCGCTTTGGCACGCGGACGAAAGACTTGATCTGGCCACCAAGGTCGCTTCTGTCCGATGCACGCGTTGGCAAGGCTGGCACAATGGAAGCTGAATTGTGGCAGGCGCTGGACTTTTTATACGGACCTTGTTGCTTTCGCTGTGGACTGCCTTTGCCCGAGGCGATTGGCATTGAAACCATTTGCCCCGTATGTATCGTCCGTGCACCTACAACTCGATACATGCGAGCGGCATTGGCATATGATGATTTATCCAAACCTTTAGTCTTAGGCATGAAGCATGGTGCGCGCAAAGACGGCTTAAAAGTGTATGCCAATTGGATGATTGAAGCCGCACCATTTGGCTGGACTGCAGATGTCATTGTACCTGTACCGCTCCATTGGACACGCCTTTGGACGCGTGGCTATAATCAGGCCGCTTGGCTAGCTAACGCCTTTTCGAAACAATCCAACCGACCATTCGCGCCGCAATGTTTGATTCGCACTAAAGCGACGCCGACACAAAATGGTCTCTCATTCTCTGGACGCGCCCGCAATGTTGCTGGCGTTTTTCGTGCCAACGGTGCCGTTGCCGGCAAAACAATTCTACTTGTCGATGACGTCTACACGACGGGTGCTACAATGAATGCATGTGCCAAAGCCTTGTTGCGTGCAGGTGCAGCTTATGTCGATGGCGTAGCACTGGCCCGCGTTGTGCGCGCATCAAGCGTGGACGTGCCCGCAGAATACAGTGGTAAAGGCCCCAGCCTCTTGGACAATGATACTAATGCAGATGACTGATCAAAGCACGCCCCTTCGCTTTCTAAATGCAATGGCGAATAATCGCGCCAAACTGCTGGCCACATTAGGTGGCGGGCTTTTGATTTTTCTAATTTGGCAATTCTCGCTGATTCTGGTCGGTCGTTATGTCGGGCCTGTTACTGTCGTGTTGATCGCAAAAGCCGATAACATAGCCCCGGACCGCGAAGCCCTTGGCGTTTTTTTGCTACTGATATTAGGTTTCAGCCCTGCTTTCCTTGTGATGTTAGCGTGGCGCAGAATTATGGAGCGCAGGGCTGTTTTATCGCTCTTCACAGCTAGTAGGCGCTTTCGCTGGAGCATAACATTGAGCGCAATTGTATTTGTAACGTGCCTAGGATTGGGACTTACCACCGCTTTTGACGCTGCAGGAAAAAGCAACATTGCTGCAAGATTTTTGCGTCTTTCTTTTGGCGATTGGAGCATTTTATTTTGCGGATACGGTGTCGGCATTGCTATTCAAGCAACATTCGAAGAAGTTTTCCTTCGAGGTTGGCTCGCTCAGCATCTGTCTAGGTTCTTGCTGCATTCGGCTTCGTGCGTAGTTGTTAGTGCAATGATTTTTTCAGTGCTCCACGCCGGTGCGTCTGGTTGGGCGACTTATGCTGTTGCGCTTGTTTCAGGTTTAGCCTTTGGCTGGTCAACGTTAAGGTTAAATGGTTTGGAAGCAGCAATAGGGGCACACATTGGTAATAATTTAGTGGCTGCCCTTTTTGGTGGCGGCATGATACGCGGCAATAATCCCACTATGACAATGGCTGAGATCGTCATTTATTTCTGCTATATTCTTGGTTTTTTACTCTTTGTGGAGCTATGGGCTCGGGCATTTCCAGCAGGAACATCGCGCGCGTAATCACGTGGTGCACCTTTATTACTCGGCTTCATCGGCTTATGAGCATTATTCCCTTTAGCGGCCTTAGAACGAGCAATACTAGTTGCTTTTCGCGCAGCTTCTTCGTCGAGAAGGCTTACGCGTGTTTTAGCTGATTTTGGTATTGGCCTTGGTCCGCGACGGCCGAGTTTCGGTGTTTCCTCCGTCTCAATTCTAGGGCGACGAATGGGTTTATCGGAAAAGCGCGGCGGCATAGCCGGCATCAGCGCGCCCAGCATCTCCTTCATCGCTGACAGAGCGACTTCCTCAACACTTCCGGGTGGCATTTTGCCCAGCTGAAACGGCCCATACGATACACGGATCAAGCGATTGACCTTCAAGCCAATGGCTTCCAAAACGCGCCGCACTTCGCGATTTTTGCCTTCCCGAATTGAGACCGTTATCCAGGCATTTGACGTTTCAGCGCGGTCGAGTACCGCTTCCACCGGCCCGTAAGTGATGCCGTCCACAGTGGTACCATCGGCCAGCTGGTTCAGCTCAACTTGTGTAACACGGCCATAGGCTCGAACACGGTAGCGCCGCAGCCAACCTGTTGACGGCAGTTCCAACGAGCGTGCTAAACCACCATCATTGGTCAACAACAGCAAGCCTTCAGAACTTAAATCTAAGCGGCCAACTGAAATAACGCGCGGTAAATCTTCGGGCAAATGCTCAAAGACTGTTTCACGACCTTGAGGGTCGCTGTGGGTTGTAACGAGGCCGTCAGGCTTATGATATCGCCACAATCGCGGTGCATCGGGTGCATCAACCGGCCGGCCATCGACGCTAATCTTGTCATGGGGAGAAACATTGAAAGCTGGACTATCGAGTTTGACCCCGTTGACGCTGATGCGGCCATCTTCGATCCAGCGCTCAGCTTCCCGGCGAGAGCATAGGCCGGCGCGTGCTAATGCTTTTGCAATCCGTTCACCGGTCTTCTCGCCAGTCTCCTCGCTAGAGACATCAACTACAACTGGTAAGGTGCGCGGTTTGGCCCTACCTAAAGTAACTGCGCGCGGTGTTAGGAGGGCTACGCGCTCGGCTTCTTCCAAAATGGCTTCGCGCTCGCGTCGGGCCCGAGCCGCCGCTTGGGCCGGAGTAGGGACGTCTGACGCGTCGCCGGTATCTGTATCGTCTGAGGGATTATATGTCATCGTTCATGCGCCTCACAGCCCGTCACGGGTAGCTGCGTGCACTGTAACGCGAACTTCGCGCAAAAGTCGAGCCTGAAGCGCAAGTGGAATTTACAAACCAAGCCTTTCAATTAATGCAAACGTAACGGAATGTAGTGTATGGACGGATGCAACCATCGCGTGGTTTTGGGTTGCTGGCTCGTAATTTGCCGTTGTTCTGATAAAATTCAGCCCTTTACTTTGAAAGCACATCTGTCTTGAACACCTATCCCGCGGACATCAAGCCTCTAACTGGATTGCGCTTTATAGCAGCATTCTGGTTATTGCTGTACTTTTTTTGGGAACGGCTGGGTCTTGGAGGACGCGAGCATTTTGCAATTATTGAAAAAGGCGGAATGGGCGTTGACCTGTTTTTTATCCTCTCAGGTTTCATTTTAGCGCACGTTTATGGCCCACAAGTCGAAGCCAAGACTTTTCATTGGCGCTCATTCCTGTGGGCTCGTTTGGCCCGCGTTTATCCGCTACACTTGTTTTGCTTGATGGCGATGATCGGTATCTGGCTGATTGGCCTAAAACTTGGTGCCAAGACGGAAGCGCATGCTTTTGACGTCACACAGATCCCAGCACACATTATGTTAGTTCAGGCGTGGGGAACTGTTGGCTCTGACGGTTGGAACTTTCCATCTTGGTCAATTTCGGCAGAATGGTTTGCCTATTTGGCGTTCCCGGTTACTTTCGGCGTGGCAGGACTGTTCAAGAGAGCGCCGTTGGCGGGTATCGCATTAGCCGTTGGTTTGTTTTGGTTGTTGGTTGCTTACGCTTATTCTGCGAACATGGTGTTAGTCGACATGACATGGCAAGGCGGGCATATCCGCATCATCCCGTCATTCTTAATGGGCGTTGCGCTTTGGATGGCAGGTCGGCAAATGGTTTTGTCGCGGCGTTTTGCTGGGATTGGCGTCGGGGTGTCAGTTGTTTGGATTTTTGGTGCATCAGGTGTCGGTTTTCCTGCTGAACTCATTTGGCCTGGTTTAGCGGCTTTGGTCTTCTTTTTAGCAGAGACTTCTAAGCATGAAAATCACGCGATGTGTTCATCAAAGGCTTGGATTTATCTAGGCGAAATTTCCTTCGCGGCTTACATGATTCATCTGCCGTTTGACGTGGTTTTCTACCAGATTGTTGAACGTTTATTTGGTGAGTTAATTGGCCTAAAGGCTATTTTGATGGGTGGTTTGGCAATTTTCTTGACGTGGGTTGGTGCGGCGATTGCTCATGCTTTGATTGAGAATCCAGCTCGCAATTTTATGCGCAGACATCAACCGGCTTTCATGCGCGCCCCGATCATTCAACCGACGGCCCCACAGAATAAGCCGACCCAACCTGCCAATCCACTAGTCTGACAAACCAAGCGGTAGGTTGGTCGTTTGCCCCTTTAAGGGAAGCAATCATCATTTTGTCCGAATAGACAAAATCGCTAACAATTCCTTGCTGGTCCAGCGGTTGCTCGACAAGCCAAGCATCAAAAACCTGACGTGCACGCAAGGCATCACTTTCCAGTGCACGCCGACGCGGCCCTTCAACGAGCGATCGGATGGCACCACGTATCAGGCTAATCTCGCCCATGGTTAGACGGTTACGCACCAAGGCATTGCGCAAGGTCTCCACCATGGTCGTCTTTCGGTCATCGGGCCAAAAGAACCGACTGGCGTCGAGTTCATCAATCAAATTGTCGAAAAAACTCTCGAACGCAGCGCGCGGTGCCGCTGGTTTTTCTTCCATTGTCCAGCCGGGCGGTGGGCCATCTGCTTCTGAAAAACTCGCCCATTCATAGCAAAAGCATGCCACTGATTGGGCGAGGTTGAGGCTGGGAAAACGTCCATCGACAGGATAGGTCACCAAGATATCGGCGTTGATAATCAGATCATTATCAAGCCCCGCCCGCTCAGATCCAAACAGGATCACCGGCTGTTCGCC
>JAYSRI010000061.1:0-2128 GCA_043721175.1 Alphaproteobacteria bacterium | reverse complement strand
ACTGCTTGGAACCGTGTTAAAATCGCCAATCAAAACAATTGGACCGCTGGTCTTTCCAATTTCGTCGCGCAATAAACTCAGTTCGTGATTGCGTGCAGCAAGTCTTTCTCCCCAGCGCCAAAGCGGATTGCGCAAATGCACTGCAAACAGGGTAAATCCTTCGCATTGTGCCTTCAGGCCCCAAACCCGCCCTTTCCACCATTTGTCTTGATAGGGTGGCAATGCCAAAGGCTTGCAGCCAGATTGTTGGACGCCAAAATAGGAGCCATAGATTTGACCTTGTAGGTCGCCAGTGCCGGGGAAGGCTTGCTTGAAGTTAGGGCCAGGGCGCACTTCGCCTAATGCCACGATGTCAGGGTTGAACGCCGTAACCTGAGCCGAAAGCCTCGTCACAGCGGCATCCTCCCGCATCACATTATGCCACACTAGCCGCAGGAACTTGGGATCGTTACCAGGCTTAATTGCATGGGGAAGACTGCCCACTGACATCAAAGCAATTATGACGAGGGCTAAACAGGCAAGGATGTTGAGTGCGCAAATGCGCGGGGCCCCCGCGATTCCAGCACCGATTCCCGCGACTAGTGCCATCGCAGCGAACGTGTAGGGAAAGCTGCCAAACAGCTCAAAAGGCCAGCCAAACGGAGCCGCCACCGCACAAGTGCCGCCAATCAAAACCAAAGTTGCAAATAGTTTTACAATGCCAGCCACAAGTGTCCCAATCGCGGAAACGCTATCGGGCGCAGACAAGGCCTTGGGTTTTTCTTCGATCATTGTCAGGCGGCGACGTGTTCTTGAGCGGCCAGCCACGGCGCAAGGTCCGCTAATGCACGATCGGCCAATGCTTTTTTACGGATACGTCCGCGCTCTTTGCCTTTGCCGCCGGGGTCAGCTGCTAGTTCAGGAAATAAGCCGAAGTTCACATTCATAGGTTGAAAGCTGCCTTTGCCGCCATCGACATGCCCGCCTGTGACGTGATTGAGCAGCGCGCCTAAAGCCGTAGTTACAGGCGGGATCAACGGGCTTTCACCCAAGCGCTCAGCGCGCGCGAAGCGGCCAGTCAAAAGGCCAATCGCCGCGCTTTCGACATAACCTTCACAGCCAGTGATTTGCCCTGCAAACCGGATGCGAGGCTGTACCTTTAGACGCAATGTCTCGTCGAGCAATTTGGGGCTATTGAGAAACGTGTTGCGGTGAATACCACCAAGCCGCGCAAATTCGGCATTCTCAAGCCCCGGTATAATGCGAAATACCTCCAATTGAGCGCCATGCTTGAGCTTGGTCTGAAAGCCTACCATGTTGTACAGCGTGCCCAAAGCATTGTCCTGACGCAATTGAACGACCGCCCAAGCGCGCCGCCCGGTAGCGGGATTGGTCAATCCAACGGGTTTGAGTGGGCCAAACCGCAATGTCTCTCGCCCCCGTTCAGCCATCACTTCAATAGGCAAACAGCCTTCAAAATAGGGCGTGCCCTCCCATTCCTTGAAGCTGGTTTTCTCGCCAGCTATCACGGCATCAATAAAAGCGTTGTATTCGTCTTTCTCCATTGGGCAGTTGATATAGTCCGCGCCATCGCCTTCCGGACCGACTTTATCCCAACGGCTCTGAAACCAAGCCTTGTCAAAATCAATACTGTCCTTGTGAATAATGGGCGCGATGGCATCAAAGAAAGCCAGCTCGTCTTCCCCCGTGACGCTGCCAATCGCGCTGGCCAGTGCTGGCGAGGTGAGGGGGCCTGTGGCAATGATAACACTGTCCCAATCGGGGGGTGGTAAGCCCGCAACTTCTTCACGAACAATTGTTACCAACGGTTCAGCTTCCAGCGCTGCAGTTACCTCCGCCGAAAATCCATCTCGGTCCACAGCAAGCGCCGATCCAGCAGGGACTTTGTGTTTGTCAGCACACGCCAAAATCAGCGATCCCGCACGGCGCATTTCTGCGTGAATAAGCCCAACAGCGTTAAACTCCCAATCGTCTGATCGAAAGGAATTGGAACAAACCAGCTCTGCCAGCCCCTCTGTGTTATGGGCATCTGTTGTGCGCACAGGGCGCATTTCATGAAGCACCACAGGCACGCCTGCCCGACTAATTTGCCATGCAGCTTCTGATCCGGCGAGGCCGCCGCCTATTA
>JAYSRI010000060.1:0-2131 GCA_043721175.1 Alphaproteobacteria bacterium | reverse complement strand
GTTTGTCGCCAATAGCACCAAAGGCGCGCTGCCAAGTTGAGAAAGCGACGTCCTTTTTGCCATTCTGCCAATCGGCTAGCGCCAGATAATACAACGCACTTGGCGACTTTGGATCGATCTTCAACGCAGCATTGAGCGCCGATTTAGCGTCATCACCGAGCTTATTGTCGTTCAGGCGCATAAGAATGCCGCCAGCTTCGGCTATAGCTTCCGCATCGTTCGGTGTGCGTCGCAAGACGGCTTGATACGCGCGCAAGGCATCCTGGTTACGTCCTGTCGACATTAGCATCTGCCCCATTAACGCGTGCGGCTTGGGGTCATCTGGGTTCAACCTCGCACGTTCTTGAAGCAACATCATGATTTCGTCACCGGTCAATGTTGCGGGATCCCGCGATAAAAGCTCACGCTCGCGCGCTTGAAACGGCATATCGGCCCGACTGGGTGAGCCTGCAACAACGTATAGCCCACCAGCTAAAAAAGCTATTCCGGCGGCCATCATTCCCAAAACTGCTCGATTGAGACGTCGGCCCTGCAGCAAATCGCGGTTCTTGGCTTTCACGAGGCGTCGACCAATTTCCAAACGCGCGGCACTGGCTGCTTCAGCATCTATCCGGCCCTGCAGCAGGTCCTTGTCGATCTCAGCGACTTGATCAGCATAGACATCAAGGTCTGCACGATCATTTTCACTTTGCCCGCCTAAAGCGCTGGCTCGTAATATCCACCATGCGGCAGCCACCAGCGACGCGAGAATGACAAGCCAAAATAACGCGGTAACGAGGGGTGAGTTGATATACGCCATGATCTCAGAGAGAAGTGCACTCTCAACTCCACCTGTTCAAGAGTACGTGCTGAGTTTGTCGCAGGCGACACTCCGTTTACTAGATTACGCGGCTTTGGCGCAAGCGGCGATCCGACGCTCAAACAAATGCGCAGCACTAATACCTTCCAACGCTTCAATGATGTTAGCGGTTGCTTGAACCCATTGATTGAAATAAGCAGGCCGTTGGTGTGCACGTGCGGCTCGTAGCAGCGCGTCACTCAGCATATCGACGTAAACAGTTGCCTGTTTTGCCGCTCTGTCACGGGATGCCCCAAAGCCTGCCACAGGTGCGAACAGGCGAGATGCTGCTACAAACGCAATATGACGCACAGCTAAATCGAGCTTTTGTCCATCAATTCTCGTCCCGATTCTTGGCTCATTTGTCCACGTGACGGTATGGCGCTGAACACGATCAATCGGGAGTACATTCTCCAAAGCCAAGGTCGCATTTTGGCACAACAGGTCGAGGCGATTGCCAACTCTGCTGCGAATTGCCAGCATAGCGCCGCGCCAAGGCCCATTGTGTCCGAGCGGGGCCTCGCGTTCTAAACCTAACAAGTCTTGGTTATACTGTTCAACAATCTCTGCCAGCTCTACCCCATCAAACACCGCCTTGTTTGATGCAGCTTCAATCAAATCTGCCGAACGAGATGCAGTTCCAATCACGCGACGGCCGATCACTGAAAACTCGGTCATATCAAGTTTGCGGTCATCAACTCCAAGCGATACCTTCGACAGGACCCGCAACGCTTCTGCTGGGCGTGCCAAGGTAGACATTGTTAGAAGCAATAATTCTCGCGCTGCATCTGGATTGCTGTCTTCTAGCTTGCGCACTTGAGTGCATAAGAAGCTAATGGCGTTGTCGCCCAACTCGCCTTTTGCACGAAGCGCTTTTGCCCAAGTATCTCGTCCAATCGCCTCAGCAACTAAGAGTGGATAAAAGCGCAACAAAACGGCCTTAGCCTCCGGCGTTGTCCCTACGGCTTCGATGGCTGAGTTTGGGGTGCCTTGAAGATTGGCAATCAGCGCAGCGCGCAGCTGCGCTGATTGCCGACGAGCACCATCCATATCACCTGCCAATATCGCGTCTCGCCCTTTGGCTTCAACGGCAATAGTTTCTTGAGGCGCGAAGCGATCACAAATCAATTGCCAAACTTCTTTTAATCCAGCCCTAGGTAACGAGCCGGGAAGCAGGGCATTCAGGCTACCGCTTTCAAAAAGATTCTCGAACGGATCAAAGAACAGCCGCTCAAAACTTGGCAGTCGCACACCCGTTTGAGCCTGCCCGGCCACTTGAGTCATCCCCGCTTC
>JAYSRI010000059.1:0-5303 GCA_043721175.1 Alphaproteobacteria bacterium | reverse complement strand
GTCGCGGTATTGTGCCTGAGGCTTGTTCAAGTTGGTTCCTGCCGCGCCTTGTGGGTATCTCCAAAGCTCTGGAATGGTGTTATTCAGGCAAGGTGTTTGATGCAAACGAAGCGCTGGCTGGCGGATTGGTGCGCTCGTTACATGCCCCCGAAGAGCTCATGGCAGCGGCGCACGCCATCGCGCGTGAGATCGTTGACAATACAGCCCCTGTCTCGGTTGCGCTAACACGGCAAATGATGTGGCGGATGCTGGGTGCCGATCATCCAATGGAGGCGCACAAAATTGATAGTCGTGGCGTCTATTCGCGTGGTCAATCGGTGGATGCGCGCGAAGGCGTGATGAGCTTTCTTGAAAAACGCGCGCCTGAGTTTGGTGCTAAAGTGTCGTCGGATATGCCAGACTTTTATCCGTGGTGGGACGAGCGCAAGTTCAGTTGAAGCTGGACCCAGAATCAACTGGTTTGAAACATTGATTGGCTTTGTGTCCTGTATTCAAAGCAGATCGTCATCGCATTTGCAAATATAGGACGCCATAAAGCGTGTGCGCTGAGCGGGTAATCTGCCAACCAAGATCACGATGAAACCATATCTTAACAAAATCCCGTCACGTGTAGACATCAACGCGCGAGGAATAGATGGCCGACGGGGCATTTGACGATTTTATGGGCGACGCCGTGGAAGGCCTGCAGGTCGGGTCTTCCCGCACGCGTGCGACCCTAACCCGCCGTCTGCAAGACGTGGTTGGCCTGCCAAGTTCACGTATAACCCCTCAAGAGCGGCACATTGCGTCTGATCTGCTCATCGAAGTGCTGCGCGATAGCGATACGCCTTCGCGTATCCGTTGCGCCGAACGCATGGCGCTTTTGGTTGATGCGCCTGCCCTATTGCTACGATTTTTGGCAAAGGATGACATTCAAGTTGCAATACCATTACTAGAAGTTTGCGAAGGTTTTGACGACTCTGACCTTATCGCGACAGCCATGGCACCGACAGCAACAACCGCGCACCGCTTATTGATAGCCAAACGCAAGCGCGTTTCAGAGACAGTAGCCGATGTGTTGGTTGGGTACCAAGAGGTCGATGTAGTCATTGCTTTGTTGCGTAATGAAGGCGCAACATTTGCCCATCCGGCAATGGAAACGGCAACCGCGATGTCTAAGTCGGAGCCGCGACTCACGCCTCATTTACTCAAACGTGTTGAACTGAAACCCTCTCAAGGCCTAACTTTGTTTTGGTGGGCCGCTGGAGAGGAACGCAAAAGGATTTTCCAACGCTTTGCTGTTGAACGCCTAACTTTGCTAGATGCTGCGCAAGACATGTTTGCCCGCGCCGCAAAGGATGGTTGGCAAGACCCGCTCGTTCGTAAAACGCTACAATTCATCGAACGCCGCCAACGTAACCGGGACGCAGCCGCGCGCAGCCCTTATGGCAGTTTAGAAGGCGCTATCGACGCATTGGAAACAGAATTGCCAACACGTGAATTCTTCAAGGAATTCTCGTTTTTATCCGGCATCAAGCCGATGTGTGGTGCGCAAATTCTGTCTGATCTTGGTGGCGAAGCAATAGCAGTTTTGTGCAAAGCTACAGGCTTAAAGCGCAAATATCTGCGGCTGCTTTGGAAAGGGCTGCGGCGCCCGCTGGAAGAAGATGGCCAGCCTGTTGAAGCCTGGGCGCGCGCACTCTACGTTTATGACACGCTCTCTACCAACAAAGCCCAAACCGTACTGCGCTATTGGAATTGGGCGCTGACGTCTGCCATGTCGCCAACTTTGGCTGCAAAGCTAGAAGAAGGCGATGATGAATTGATCTATTCAGTTGCCGCGCGATCGTCAAATTTGGTGTTTGGATCTTAATCTGAAATTCTGATTTTAAATCGGCTTTGCTGATGGCTGTCCCCATCAAACTGAGAGCAAAGTCAAGAATGATGGTAATTTTCGATGACTTTGCCTGCAGTATTGTGTTCACCTAAGTTCATGGTGTGGATTTCACTCTATTTTAGTGTCTGAGCAACGGGCAGCCCTCTTTACTGAACGTTGTTCAACAAATGTCGTTGTTCAGTGGTCCATTTAGAGCGTGTTTCGATCAATTGGAAGCAATTGGTCGGTAAAACTACGCTCTCATTCAAAGTGTTAGAGCGACTTGATTTCGCCCGATTGGGCGAAAAGCGCTCTAATGTAGTTGCCCCGTCGCTTGTACTTGCTTTTGCTTATGTTAAGTGAAAGAAGGTCGAAGCGGATAATAAAAAGAAGCATAGGTAAACGCATTGGAAAGGACTGAGGTACAAGGTATGACAGAAAGTGCTGAAACCAGATTGATCGAAATGACGACCGAGATTGTTTCTGCTTACGTTAGCAGCAACGAGCTGTCTGCAGATGCAATACCGGGGCTTATTTCAACTGTTTTTGGTGCGTTGCGCAGCACGGGCAGTCCAGAAGCGCTTCAAGTTGCAAAAGACCAAGTTCCTGCTGTGTCTGTGAAAAAATCCATATTCCCTGATTACATTATCTGTTTGGAAGACGGCAAGCGCTTCAAGTCACTCAAACGCCATTTGCGATCCTCCTACGATATGACCCCCGAAGCCTATCGCAGCAAATGGGGCCTCGCGTCCGACTATCCAATGGTTGCGCCCAATTACGCTGCCGCGCGTTCAGCGTTGGCAAAGAAGATCGGCCTCGGACGCGGCGGACGATAGCACGCATCGCGCCGAGGCATTCTGCGCGTCAATCCTCGCAATGCGCCCGCTGCAACTCGGCCCCCGCAACTCAGCCAGAGGCATTAAAATCCAACAGTACGAGAGCAGTGATCTTTTTGCTTTTGTCGCTACCAATATCTTCGAGCACCATCTGTGCGGCGTCGGCTTCTCGGTCTCAGGTCCATTTCAGCGGCATAGATTTACCTTTCAAACTCAACAAAATTTTGCTATCATCTCTGGCCGGAGATAATCACATGGGTCGCTTTGAACAAATTGCGCTGCAAGTATCTGCTCTGCCACTTGATCGACAGGACGCTATTGCTGACGTTATTGCCAAGGCGTTTGACGCTGACTTGGCATCGTGGTCAGTTTTGACAGATGAACAAGCAGAAATCGTGCGTGGGCGGATAGCAAAGCCGTTTGGCACCAACCGCGCAACCGACGCCGAGGTTACAGCCGTGCTTGCCTCGATAGATGACTAGCAGGCATTTACAACTCATTTGGGACGAGGAAGCCGTGCTAGAACTCGCCAAATTGCGTGACTGGTGGAAAACACTGCCGGACGCAAAGCCAAACACAATTTTGAAGAAAATCACGGACGGCGCTCAAAGCCTCGCTCGCTACGGGGACATCGGAAGGCCTAGTAAGATTGCCGAAACCCGCGAGCTTTCCATAGGAAGCGCTCCGTATGTTCTGATTTATCGATGCTACGCCTACATAATTGAAATCATTGGTGTGTTTCATACAGCAACCGAGTAGTAGTTTATGCCTCTTAGCGGTACCTGTCCAGAATTCTGACTAGCTGGAAGTGCAGCGCACTGGCCTTCGAAATCCCTACAACGGAATATTATCATGCTTCTTCCAAGGGTTCTCCAGCTTTTTCCCCTTTAGCGCCCGCAAGGCCTTAGAAATCCGCCGACGTGTTGAATGGGGCATGATGACGTCGTCGATATAACCACGCGCGGCGGCCACAAACGGGTTGGCAAAGCGGGCTTGGTATTCGGCGGTTCTTGCGGCAATCGCTTCGGGGTCTTTCATGTCGGCGCGGAAGATGATTTCAACCGCCCCTTTGGCCCCCATAACGGCGATTTCTGCGGTCGGCCACGCATAGTTCACATCGCCGCGCAGATGTTTGGAGCTCATGACGTCATAGGCGCCGCCGTAGGCTTTTCGGGTGATCACAGTGACTTTGGGCACAGTGGCTTCGGCATAGGCAAATAGCAATTTCGCGCCATGCTTGATGAGGCCGCCATACTCCTGTTTGGTGCCCGGCATAAAGCCCGGCACATCTACAAGCGTGACGATGGGAATGTTAAAGCAATCACAAAAGCGCACAAAGCGGGCGGCTTTGCGGCTGCTGTCAATGTCGAGCACGCCAGCAAGGCTCATCGGCTGGTTGGCGACAACGCCGACGGTCGAGCCTTCGATACGGGCAAAACAGGTGATGATATTCTTGCCAAAGTCCCTGGCAATTTCGAAGTAATCGCCTTCATCGACGATCTTTTCGATCAGTTCCTTCATGTCATAGGGTTTGTTGGGGTTGGCGGGAATGAGGCTATCAAGGCTCATATCCGCGTCTTCAACACCGTGATGGGTTGGTCGTGTTGGCGGCTTCTCGCGGTTGGACGACGGCAAAAAGTCAATCAAGCGTCGCATCTGAAACAACGTATCAAAGTCATTGTCAAAGCTGCCATCAATCACGCCAGATTTGGCACCATGCACCGACGCCCCGCCCAATTCCTCGGCGGTGACGACTTCATTGGTCACAGTCTTGACCACATCCGGGCCGGTCACAAACATGTAGGACGTGTCTTTCACCATAAAGATGAAATCTGTCATGGCAGGCGAATAGACGTCGCCACCCGCACACGGGCCCATGATGACGCTGATTTGAGGGATCACACCCGAGGACAGCACGTTTTCCATAAAGATGTCGGCATAGCCCGCGAGGCTATCGACGCCTTCTTGAATGCGGGCGCCACCGGCGTCGAACAGGCCAATCACAGGCGCACCGTTGCGCACCGCCATTTGTTGAACTTTAACAATTTTGGCTGCATGGGTTTTCGATAGTGAGCCACCAAATACCGTAAAGTCCTTGGAGAAAACATAGACCAAACGGCCATTAATGGTGCATTGCCCGGTGACTACGCCGTCGCCTGGTACGATTTGGTTTTCCATCCCGAAGTCTGTGCAGCGATGCTCCACAAACATATCATATTCTTCAAAGCTGCCCTCATCAGCCAGAATTTCAATGCGTTCGCGGGCTGTCAGCTTACCGCGACCATGCTGGGCATCGACCCGCTTTTGCCCACCACCAAGGCGCGCCGCTGCGCGTTTCTCGTCAAGCGCTTGAAGGATATCTTGCATATTGGTGGCCCCCGAATGGCATGTGTCATTGTTGTGACTTTGGTTAGCGTTATGGGGTGGCGGTGGCAACACCTTGTGCTCGCCCCGCTTGCGGGGGAGCTGTCAGCGA
This sequence comes from Alphaproteobacteria bacterium, assembly GCA_043721175.1. Taxonomy (GTDB): domain Bacteria; phylum Pseudomonadota; class Alphaproteobacteria; order Caulobacterales; family Aquidulcibacteraceae; genus Aquidulcibacter. Next base: position 136 of record JAYSRI010000059.1, on the reverse strand, counting down.
AGCTGACTGAGGGGGACAAACACACCCCCTCCGAGCCCTTCGGGCCCACCTCCCCCGCTCGCGCAGGGGAGGACAAGAAATGTGCCCGCTCACCGCGTTGGCCATTTCCAAGCCGGGCGACGATCTTCACCCATGA
>JAYSRI010000058.1:0-2133 GCA_043721175.1 Alphaproteobacteria bacterium | reverse complement strand
ATCTATTAGTCAATCCTGCTTCACGCGGTCCTGTATATGACCGTTTTGGCATTCCTCTTGCCGTTAATCGCCGCGATTTTCGTGTGTCGATCATGCGGGAAGACGTCAATGATTTGCCGGTGACAATTAAAGCGCTGGCGTCTATTTTGCGAATTCCTTCTGACAAAGCGGCAATGGTGTTGGCCGACGCCAAAGTCGCTCCGCGTTTCATGCCAGCCTTAGTAGCTGAGAATTTATCGTGGGAAGAATACTCTAGAATCAACGTCTACGCAGCATCTTATCCCGGCGTTCGAGCCGAGATGGGCGAGAGCCGAAATTATCCATTGGCCGAAAGTTTCGCCCATGTATTGGGCTATGTTGCCAAGGCTAACGCTAAAGATGTGGCCGCCGATCCGCAGTCTCGTCATCCTGGCATACGAGTTGGTAAGGAAGGTATCGAAAAATCACAAGAGGTGGGTCTTAAGGGTAAGCACGGCTCGACGAAATTAGAGGTCAATGCGCATGGTCGGGTGATCCGTGAAGTTGTTGATCCACGCTTGGCTTCGAGTACGGGCGAGGCGATTGTTCTCACGATTGACGCCGAGTTGCAGCAACTGGCCTATGATCAGTTTTCGGCTTCCGAAGGAAAGCCTGCTGAAAGTGGCGCGGCTGTGCTGTTGGATTTAGTTACAGGCGACGTGCTTGCTTTGGTGTCAGCGCCGAGTTTTGACCCCAACAAGTTTGTCGATGGTATCAACCAAATTGATTTTAGCGACTACAACACCAATGAACGTCAGCCTTTGTATCACAAAGCCGTGCGCGGAACCTATCCGCCTGGCTCGACTTATAAATTGGTGACGACACTAGCTGCCCTAGAAGCAGGCATGATTACACCCGAAGAGGGGATTTATTGCGGCGGCGCTGTCAATATCGGCGGGAATATCTTCCACTGCAGCTCACGCCGCGGTCATGGTCGCGTCCATCTCCATGATGCTGTTAAATCGTCGTGCGACCTCTATTATTACGAGCTTGGTCGGCGATTAGGCGGGCAGCGTATCGGTGACATGGCACGCAAATTGGGTATTGGCGGCAAGTATGACTTGGGCATACCGGGGGTCAAAGCCGGATATGTTGCTGACCCGCAGCATAAAATGGACACATTCAAACAGCCTTGGAGTATGGGTGATACGATCAACTCCTGTATCGGGCAGGGCTTGGTAGCCGTTTCGCCGTTGCAGCTCGCTATTATGGCAGCGCGGGTGGGTTCCAAAGGTAAGGCTGTTGAGCCACGTATGATTCATGAGGGCCCAGGTGCAACACCGATCAAGGAATTTGCTTCGCTGGGCTTTGACCCCGCGCATATTGAATTGCTTCACAAAGGCCTTTACGGCGTCGTCAATGAAGCTGGAGGCACCGCACGCATGAGCCTTGATATTGAAGGCATGACGTTAGCTGGCAAGACGGGGACGTCCCAAGTGCGTCGCATCACCATGGCCGAACGACGTGGTGGAGTGCGTTCCAACGCAGGACTTCCTTGGAAGATGCGCGATAACGCTTTGTTCGTTTGTTATGGACCATCGGAAAACCCGCGCTACGCTTGTGCGGTTGTCGTCGAACATGGTGGTACTGGTGGCAAGGCGGCGGCACCACGTGCGCGCGAGATCATGCGGGCGACCTTACTCAAAGACCCTGCCTCAATGCCTAGATTTAGCGCCAAGGCACGCCTTGCCCAAGCGGATCCAGTGCCTCAAGTGCCCCTCAACGCCATCGCAAAAAAGGGCAAAGCATGACCTTTCTAGCGGGCCTTGACGATGGCCGTGACAGCTTTGTTGGTAAGCTACGCCGGATTGAGTGGGGGCTTGTGTTTGTGCTCGCGATGATAACCACCGTGGGCGCGATCCTGCTGTTTGGTGCGGCGGGCGGCAAATGGGAGCCTTGGGCAGGCGATCATGTCTTGCGTTTTGCGTTTGTCACGTGTGTGATGTTGGTCGTGGCGACGATTGATGTTCGGGTTTGGTATCACTTGGCCTATCCTGCCTACATCGCAACTTTCATTTTGCTGATCTTGGTTGAGCTAGTCGGTAAAGTGGCTTTGGGCGCGCAGCGTTGGCTAGAGATTGGGCCGATCCGACTGCAACCATCTGAATTCATGAA
>JAYSRI010000057.1:0-5309 GCA_043721175.1 Alphaproteobacteria bacterium | reverse complement strand
AGGCCAGCTTCCTATTCGCACCCACACCAAATCAGGTTAACATGCCGCCATGACCAGCCAAGCCTCCCCCCCGCACCGCGCCGTTTCAAAGACCTTGGGAATGATGACATTTATTTTGTCGAGCGCTTGCCTGGCGCAGCCCAATACAACCAGCCCTGCCAAAGCAGTTAGCCCGGTTGTGGCAGCTCCAATGGCGACACCAGCACCTTTGAGACCAAACCCAACCTTTATGGCTTGCGTCGCGAGAGCAACCAACGCTGCGGTTGCTCAGGGTGCGCCCATGGGGCCAGCACGACTTGCCACCCAAACTATTTTGGCACCCGACCCCGATATCCTTGCGGCCAGTCAAGTCCAGCCCGAGTTTCGCACGCCGATCTGGGACTATTTGGCTGGCTTGGTTGACGACGAGCGGGTAGCTGATGGCGCGACGGCCTATATGTCTCAAGAAGCCTATCTACGCGATTTAGGTCTACAAACCGGCGTCGATCCCGCAACGATTGCTGGCGTTTGGGGCATAGAGACCAACTTTGGCAAGATATTGGGCAAGCGGAAGATCATTCCGTCGTTAGCCACATTGGGCTGCTCGCAATGGCGCCGTACAGCGTTCTTCAACTCCGAATTAGTTGCTGCCATTCGGGTTCAGGCCGCAGGCCACGTATCACCAGACCATTTTATTGGTTCTTGGGCAGGTGCGTTTGGGCAAACCCAATTTATGCCGTCGACTTTCTGGCGCTTAGCCGTTGATGGTTCTGGTGACGGGCGGCGCGATATCATTGACGAGCCGCGCGATGCTTTGGCCTCGACTGCCAATTATCTGCGCAACTCGGGCTGGGTTCGTGGACAGACTTGGGGCTATGAAGTGCGCATTCCATCTGGCTACCGCGGCACATCTGGGCGCACCAATAAGCAGCCCCTAACACATTGGCGCGCTGCGGGCTTTATGCGCGGGGATGGCTCGCCACTACCAAGCAACGCTATTGGATACGGCCTCATTATGCCGGCAGGGCCACAAGGGCCGGGCTTTCTTGTCGGTCGCAACTTTGATGCCGTTTATGCCTACAATCCTGCCGAAAGTTATGCTTTGGCCGTGAACCTTTTGGCTGATCGTATCAAGGGCGGTTCGGAAATTGTTGGTCGTTGGCCGACCGATGATTTACCCCTCAACCGCAGTGCACGTCGCGAATTGCAAGCACTTCTCATCCAGCTCGGTTACGACATCGGCGAGCCGGATGGCATTATCGGGCCAAAGTCGCGGGCTGCGATTGGTGACATGCAAAGAAATGCTGGAATGCTGGTAGACGGACGCGCTGGGGAAAAAAGTATGGCTGCAGCTCGGGCAAAAGTCGCGCACCTGCGCGGTGCTCCGTAAAGCCGTTTTTTCATCAGAATCACAGCGCATTCGCCTGTAAATAACTATTCATAATGTAGCGCAGCATCAAAATCCTTAATCTTTGTTAACTAATTTTCTCCTAACAATTGGTTAAATTCAGCGAGTAAAAAATCATAGCACATAACGCGACTATAGGGGCAAGTTGGGTGCATGCAGCAGAAAGACAAAGTACACCTCGAGCTGGGGCATGATTTTGGTATAGCCAGAATTTTCAGGACTCTAGGCTTACTGGAATAAAGGCGGTCGGCGGCGGTAATGGCACTTAACTGGACACATTTATGGGAGACCATTGGCCTTGAAGTGGCGGTGGGCATTTGTGTGGCCGCAGTGGTGGGTGCGATTTGCTACCGCTTGGGCCACAGCGGAACCGCTCCCGCATCAACACCACGCGCCAGTGCTGCGATCGCCGCTTCGGGTTCAGTTGCGATTGTCTGGCCTGATGACGACGACGGCGCGGGCTGGGGTCTACCCGAAGAGGAGGCTGATCGTGAAACGCGCAAAATTCTCGTTCAACAACTCGGTCTAACGGCGTCACTTCCAAATGGTGAAGTCAGCACTGCAGATATTCTCAATGGTCTAAAAGCGGCCTCACCCGATTTTGACGAATGCCTCACCAACCTTCGTCAGAGAGGCGAAAGTTTTACACTATCAATCCAAGGCTTAGAGGCGATGGGTAAGCCATTTGGCGCCAAAGCAATACTATGGCTGACGCCGGGTGCTGTCGCGGGGGACTTTGCAGGTGCTGCGCAAGCGGACTTCCCGGCTTGGCGGACCGATAGTCAGGGCGCTTTGTTATGGGCGAATGCGGCTTATCTTGATGCAGTGGAAGCCGACGATCTGGAAGACGCCTTAGCCCGCGATCTCGCACTCGACCCCAAAGCCCGCGAAGATGCACGTGCAGCAGCACTGGGTCAGGCTTGTGTTGATACGCGCGCAATAACAATTGACGGGAAGCGCCGGACGCTGCGCATCAAAATATTCAAGGCGGCCGACGGCGCATCAGGTGTCGGGCTTGATGTAACCGAAGAAGTTGAGAGCCGAGACAGCTTAGCGCGTGAGGCCAAGGCCCATGTCGAGACCTTGAACCATCTCACGGACGCCGTTGCTGTCTTTGACTCCGCCCGTCGCCTGATAACCCACAATAGCGCTTTTGTGGCCTTGTGGGCGCTTGACGAGGCGTGGCTAAATGATGGCCCTACACACGGTGAATGGCTAGATCGCCTGCGCCAATCGGCACGTATTGCTGCCACCCGCGATTTTGCGGTCTGGAAAGCTAATGAATTATCATTCTACCAAGAAGCTGGTTTGATACCTGACGAAACGTGGACATTGCCGGACGGTCGGATTTTGCGCGTTGCGCGCCAGCGTCAACCCTCTGGGGGATTGCTGGTTTTGTTTGAAGATATCTCCGACAAAATGGGGATGCAGGCCCGTTTCAAAACACTGATTGAAGTCCAACGGGCAACATTGGATCGGTTAGGTGAAGCTGTGGCAGTTTTCGCCGCAGACGGCAGTTTGTCGCTGGCAAATGCCGCTTTTGCCCGTATCTGGAATTTTGATGTGGCTTTCTTGGAGGCTGTGCCAGAGTTTGATCTCTTTGTTAGACAGGCACGCAGTGTCTATGGCGACCCGATTTTCTGGACGGAGCTCAAAGCCCGTATTTCTGACCCGTCGCCCCAGGCCCGCCAAGAAAAGCAAGGAGAGTTTGTTTGTACAAATGGCGCAAGTCTGACATGGTTCACACGTCCACTGCCAGATGGCGCGACTTTGGCAGCTTTTGCAGACGTCACCGCTGCACGTCGCGTCGAAATTGCTTTGCGCGAGCGGGCAGAGGCGTTTGAAGCTGCCGACAAACTCAAGACAGAGTTTGTGCGCAACGTCAGCTATCAATTGCGCACACCCCTCACGACAATCAGCGGCTATACCGATTTGCTATCGACTGGGGTCAGCGGTCCTTTGACAGCATCCCAGTCTGATTACCTCAGCGCAATTGGTTCAGCATCAAGCCAATTGGAAAAGCTGATTGAAAACATTCTCGATCTGGCAATGATTGACGCGGGCCAAATGTCGCTTGACCTCGGCGATGTGAATTTAGCGGATGCCTTGGAAGTGACTGCAGAAATTGCACGCACCAATTCCGGGGATAAGCAGGTTCGCATTGTGGTTGAGTGCGATGACAATGCAGGCATTATCCGTGCAGACAATGCGCGTATCCGTCAGATTTTGTTCAATTTAGTCTCGAACGCTTTGCGGGTTACAGGTAAGGGCGACACGATCATATTGGGGGCGCGGCGTTTTGAAGATAGTGTGCGTATTTGGGTATCCGATACCGGCCCCGGCATTGACCCCAAGCGACAGGCCTCGGCATTTGAAGGCTTTGGCGATGGTGAGCGTCGGGCTGGCGTCAGTTTTTCGCTTGTGAAGCGTTTTGTTGAACTTCATGGCGGATGGGTTGCCCTGTCATCACCGGGCGCAAGCGGCGTTACCATATCGTGCTATTTGCCAGCCTTCGCGGCGCAAGAACATGCTGCGCCAGAGCTGGATTTAACCAGCTAATATCCATGCGGCATAATAGAAATCGTATCGCCATCATCACGAAAATCGATTTTCGTCAGGCCTTGCCCTTGGCCCGGCCCACCAAGACAAGCACCAGAAATAGCGTCAAATAACGCCCCATGGGCAGCACACATAAGCGAGCCTTCTGGGGTGAATAAAAATCGCCCATCAAAACTATCCAGTGGCCAACGGGCATGGGGGCATTGGTTCAAGAACGCACTAAATTGATCACCATGACGGGTCAGGATGATACTCTGACGACCTGCTTTGAAGGCCATGTCCAACGACATGGCGCCACCGTCGGGAATATCAACTTTAAGGACGTGCGCTAACGTCCCCTTAATTGGCTTTGGGTTAGGTTGAGGTTCTGATGCTGCCATCACAAGCACCTCAAATGAGAAATTTTTTCCATGTTTGAAACGATCTTACCGCAAACTGTTACCGGCCCCATTATGGGCTCCTTTATGTGGCTGATCATTTGTGGGTGCTTATTTGGGCTCTTGCAACATCTTACACCACTCAATCCACACCAAACACATGTACGTGACGACGCGCGCATCGACATGATTTATTGGCTTGGCGCGCCGCTTTTGTATTCTAGCGTCGGTGGCGGTTTGACTATTTTTGGGTTGTTGGTGATCTTTGGTGGCGATATTGACGCCGCTGTGAATTGGGGCACGACGGGGTCTGGTTTGATCGCAGGCTTGCCGCTGTGGGCGCAGGCACTAGGTGTTTTGATTGTCACAGATATTTCCATGTATTGGACACACCGCGCGTTTCATACCGGACGTTTGTGGCGCTATCATGCGGTTCATCATGCGCCAACCAGCCTCGATTGGCTGCATGCCGTGCGTTTCCATCCAATCAACATGATTTTCCATGGTCTTTTGGCAAACTCGCTGGCCTTATGGATCGGTTTTCCGCCAGCCGCCATCGCGTTTCTGGGTCCGTTCAATGTGCTTTATTCATGTATGGTGCACGCCAATCTCAATTGGACATTCGGGCCGCTGCGGCATGTATTTTCCAGCCCTGTTTTCCACCGCTGGCATCATACAGCGGCACACGAAGGTGGGTCCAAAAATTTTGCTGCCACATTCTCCTGCCTCGATCATCTTTTTGGCACTTTTTATATGCCAAAAGGCGCGTTGCCGATGGTGACGGGCCTCAGTGAAGCCGACATGCCGCCGAGCTTGATTGGCCAATTGCTCTATCCGTTTGGTGCGCGTGCAGCAGGCGGTAAAGAAGCTAGCCCCGTCCAATAGCCCGCTGCGCCATCAGATCAGCAACGACGTCTGGGGTTAAGCGTTCACTCGCGGCCTCTTCGAAAATTTGTTCCAAAGTCGCCGGAATGCGGCTAACATGA
>JAYSRI010000056.1:0-2137 GCA_043721175.1 Alphaproteobacteria bacterium | reverse complement strand
GGGATCGACCCCGGTTCCAAAACAATCGGTGTTGCCGTTTCTGATCCAACGCGCACCATCGCTAGCCCTGTGTCCGGCGTGAAACGAACTAAGATGATCCAGGATGGCGCGCAGATTTTCGCTATTCTGACAGACCGCCTAGGCTGCGCGCTTGTTATCGGCCATCCCCTCAACATGAACGGCACCAAAGGTCCGTCGTCCCAATCCGCGCACGCACTCGCCCGCAACCTTTTGGCGATTCGTGATGTTCCAGTGTTGATGTGGGACGAAAGGTTGTCGACAGCGGCAGTTTTGCGGCAAATGATTTCGGCCGACATGAGCCGTAACAAACGCGCCGCTGTCGTCGATGCAGCAGCGGCCAGCTATATGCTTCAAGGGCTTTTGGACAGGTTACATAGCGACATTGATAGACGGCCATCGTCATGAGCAACGCGCTAGCGGCGATCTTGCCAGTGTTTGGCGTCATCGGGCTTGGCTTTGCGGCCAAACGTTTGAAATTTGTCCCTGATGCCGCGTGGCCGGCGGTCAATTCGTTTGGATATTGGTTGCTGTATCCAGCATTCCTTTTTTCGACAGTTGCAAGTGCCGATTTTTCTGGCCCTGAAACCCTGAAATTCCTCGGTTCGTTGATACTGGGTTTTGCACTAGCGGCGATTTGGGGTCTTACACTTCGTTTTTTCGTCAAGCAGGACGGTCCTGCGTTTACGAGTGTGTTTCAAGGCAGTGTGCGGTGGAACGGCTTTGTCATTCTGGCCGCAGCGCCGGCCTTATATGGCCCCCAAGGCACGGCGTTGGTTGCACTGGGCTTTGGACCCGTGGTTGCTTTTGTCAACATCATCTCGGTTTCGGTGCTCGCACGGTGGGGCAATAATGATGTGAAGCCAACACTGGCGGGGGCGTTTTCTGAAGTTGGTCGCAATCCATTGGTTTTAGCAAGCATAGCCGGGGTGCTCGCAAACCTATCAGGGGTTATAGGCGTGCTTGGATCGCTCAGCGAAGCCGTTGCCCTTTTGGGCCGTGCAGCCATGCCAATTGCTCTTGTCAGCGTCGGGGCGGCGTTGAGCTTTGGCGAATTACGGCGGGCACCGTGGCTCCTATGCTTGGGCGTTGCGTCTAAATTGCTGGTCGCACCTTTGCTCATGCTGGGGGTCGGCACCTTATTGGGCTTGCCTCCGTTGTTTCTTGCTGTTGCGGTGGGTGTGTCGTCTATGCCAAGCGCGCCAGCATCATATGTGCTGGCGCGCGAGATGGGCGGAGATGCGACGCTTATGGCCGGTATCGTGACCGCAACCACTTTGTTAGCATTGATCACAATACCTTTTTGGCATGGTCTAACCTTTAGCCCTTGAGCAAGACTGACGATTTAGTGGCGACGGCCGGCACGGCGCGGTGCTGGCGGCATTAGTACCGTATCAATGACGTGAATGACGCCGTTAGAAGCCAAAACGTCCGCGCTTGTGACGTTCACGCCATTCACACGCACCCGTCCACCTTGGCCGTTTACAGTAACACGGCCACCCTGCACTGTGGTTGCTGGCGTCACTCGACCCAGCAACTGGCGTGCACGAATGTCACCCGGGACAACGTGATAGGTCAAAATCGATACTAGCTGGGCACGATTTTCAGGCTTCAACAAGTTTTCGACTGTTCCTGCGGGCAATTTGGCAAAGGCTGCGTCGGTTGGTGCGAAAACCGTGAATGGTCCTGCCCCTTTGAGGGTGTCCACCAAGCCAGCTGCACCCAATGCTGCTGCGAGCGTGTTAAAGCTGCCAGCACCCACGGCCACATCGACGATATCACCCAGACGAGGGGTTGCTTTGGCTGTTGACGTTGCCTGCATCGTGTCGCCAGTCCAGCTCATTTGCTGGTAACCAGTAGCGCGGGATGCCGCATCGGATTGGGACTTGGCACATTGGGCGAATGCCGGGGAAGCAGACATAGCAATAGCGGTTGCCGCCAGAGCGAACATTTTGACTTGTAACATGTTTTGATCCTTGAAAGGGCAGAGCGTGATGGCTCTGACAGGCTTTACGCACAAGCCAAAGATTGGTTTTTGAAAATCGATCAAATGACGTGATTGTGACGCAAGTTTAATCTTTGCCTTAAAAACCGCCTCGCACCATTAAGTGGTCTTGCC
>JAYSRI010000055.1:0-5335 GCA_043721175.1 Alphaproteobacteria bacterium | reverse complement strand
ATGTTGGGAAAGGCCAGGCGCATATTGTAGCGCGCGGTCTTGTGGGCACTGGTCAATGGTCCAAACCGCCTCGCAAAGCCCGCACCGGCGTTTGAGGCCTTGTCCAGCGGCATCGCGCTGATACGGTTCCAATAGGCATGGAACGCCCAAGACTCAAGGCGTTTGGGGAATGAGTGGCGTCTACCGACTGTCATAACTTGCAGTTAGTGACGCGCAGCCACCCTGTCGAGTGTTTCCACAAGGATAGCCCTGAGTTTGTCCTGATCATCAAGGACAGCTGTGACAGGAATCACACGCACATGCTGAGCAAATTCTGGTGGTAGGCGGACGAAATCCTTTTGAGTCGTCACCAACGTGGCGCCGTAAACGCGAGCCATTTTAGTCAAACGCTCAATATCGGCTTGAGTATAAAAATGGTGATCAGGGAAAGGATACATATCAACCACATCAAGGTTGAGGCCGCGCAAAGTGGCGTCAAATTTCTCAGGTCGCCCGATACCACAAAAGCCAAGCACTTTGCCCGTGATAGCCGTTGGCGTAGCTACTAAATCAGCGGCCAGCACAAGGCCATGATAATCGGCGAGATCATCGCGAGTATCGTCACTGACAGGCCCCATAGTGATCACGATATCTGCGCGCGCCAATCCAATTTTGGCGGCTTCGCGCAACGGGCCTGCTGGCACCAAATGACCGTTTCCAAAGCCGGTTTGCCCGTCAATCACCACGATGGAAAAATCTTTGGTAAGAGCCGGGTTTTGATGGGCATCGTCTAAAATTAAGGCGGCCATGCCTTGGTCAACCCCAAATTGTCCTCCTGCTGCGCGGTTACGTGCGACGATCATCGGCCCGTCAGCGGCCAGCATCAAAGGCTCGTCACCGACTTGCTTGGCGTTATGAGTAGCCGTGTCCACCAAGGTTGGCTCTATCACGCTGCCACCATAGCCTCGCGACAAAATGGCGACGGGCGCTGAGAGGATCGCTGACAATTCAGCGCGTATCAAATGCGCAAGCGGCGTTTTGCCTGTGCCGCCGACCGTTAAATTGCCCAAGGCGATGACAGGGATTGGCAATATCAAAGGAATCGTTTTGCGCAACCGGCGCGCAACACTGGCCCCGTATAGCCCGCTGAGTGGCGACAATAAAAGGCGCAACATGGGTGCAGCATCGCGGCCATGGCGGATTGTCCAGAATGCTGGCGCCCTCATGCTAGCAAGTCCAACAAAGCTCTGACGGTTACCGCCATTGCACCGGCACCGTTGGCAACCACATCTCGCGCAGCGGCAACTTCTTTGGCGCGCTGCATTTCGTTGCCTAAAAGACCAGCTATCGCCATGGCAATGACGTCCGAGGTCACGTGGTTATCCATGATGCGCGCACCGCCTGTATCTTCTAATTCTTGGTATAAATTCTCGAAATTGTGTACTAGCGCGCCTGACACTATGGCTGACCCCAGTTGACTTGGCTCAACAGGATTATGGCCGCCAACTTTCTCGACGAGCGATCCACCCATGAATGTTACGGGCGCTAAACTCATCGCAAGTGCAAGCTCGCCCATCGTGTCCCATAACCAGACTGGATCGTTCTGGTTTGGCACGTCACCGCGTGATCGCCGCACCGGGACAATCCCAGCGATCCGGCAATCTACTTCAACATCATTGGCGCGCTCGATATGACGTGGAGCGATAATCATCAGTGCATCGGGTGCTGCGGTGGTGAGCGCATTGTGCACCATGACCATGATTTTGTCTTCGCCGGCATGGGTCGATGCTGCCAGCCAAACTGGGCGATCACCCAGTTTTGCGCGTAAATCCACCAGCTCAATATTATCAATTTGGGGCGACGGGGCGGCTAGTTTAAGATTTCCTGCAGCGCCAATCGGGCGGTCGCGAAATCGGCTTAGACCCAGTTTTGTGCGGGCGTCGGCAGGTAATACAAGGTCAAACCCGTCGAACAAATATCGCGCTGTGGCCATGCGGCCTGCCCAATTATGAATACTCTTTTGGGTCATGCGGGCGTTGATCAGGGCGGTTTTGATCCCAGCTTTGCGTGTGGCCAGCAGCAGATTGGGCCATATTTCGCCTTCGACAAACACAGCTAAGTCAGGCTTCCATCCCGCAATGAAGGCTGTTGTCGCGGCTGGCGTGTCGACTGGTACATATGCGTGTCGGTCTAAAGGGTGCAGGCGCGCCGCCATGAGGTCGGCCGAAGTTTTGGTGCCGCTTGTGAACAGAAATTTCAGATATGGACGGGACGCGCGCATTTGGTCTGCAACTGACAGCGCCACCATGCTTTCGCCAACGCTCGCACCGTGCAGCCAAACCAGCAGGCCTTGCGGGCGGACAATCGTAGCTGTGCCAAGCCTTTCGCCAATGCGGGCCGGATCTTCTTTCCCTTTGGCAGCACGCCGCTGGAGGACGCCCGGCAACAAGCCAGCAAACAGCGCCGTGACGAGGCGATACGCGCGCAGCGCAAGTGGCAAGGCCGTGCTCATGCCGTGTCTGGCTCAATAAGCGGGCCACCAACAAGGCGATCCGCCTCTTGCATCGCAACCGTTAGTTCTTGCTCAAGTTGAAGTCGGACCGCCTCCATTGCCGCTTCGTCAGCGCGGGGCGGGACGTCTATGGCCGGGCGGTAGACGATGACGCCGCGCGAAAATAAGGGTGGGATATGAAACCTGTCCCAGCTATTGGCATATTTGGCACCCTTGACGGCAAAAGCTGACGGCAGCAGCGGAACTTTGGAGATTTTGGCGACCCGCACGGCACCAATTTGCGCGCGCATCCGTGGGCCCCTTGGGCCATCAGGAGTTATACCGACGCAACCACCTTTGGAAGCGTGGCTCATCATTTGGCGAAAGGCTTGCAGAGCACCCTTATCCTCAGTGTCGCCAGCAGCATTCTTTTTGGACGACGATCCGCGTACCACCATCCGCCCGACAAGCTCTGCCGCGCGCGCTACAAACACGCCATCTGGGGAGAGGGAAATCAACATCAGCATGGGCTGAACATCGCGGGGCCAAATCGAATGCGCGCCCATAATGCGTGAATGCCAGTAGCACCAAACCACACCTTTACCGGAGGTCCAGACAGGCTTGGCATATTCCTCGCCGATGATTGTCCAGCGCGTAGTGGCGCGCACAAGCGCCATCCAAGCGCCAATAAAGCAGGCCAATATCCATTGCACGGGCGTGGATCGAAGAATTGTGCGCGACAGCTTTTGCTTCATGATGGTGTCGTTAGCGAAATTTGATGCGGCGCGCGAGTGCGTCGCTGCGACGGGTTGGGATTGTATCGCGGCGCGCCTGTGCCTACATGCGCGTCAAAGCGACAAGAAAGCGGCCCTCCTTTTGCCTAAATATGACCTGACCACGCCGGAACGCCGTAAGGCCGCCGAAAACGACTATTGGTGGAAGGACCACGCCTTTTTGCGCGCGCGCTTTCAAAACGCCTATCAGATCAGCCCTCGCATGTGGCGCACCAACCAGCCTAGCCAACAGCAATTGGCGGACTGGAAGGACAAGGGCATTAAAACCATTGTGAACTTGCGCGGCGATACCGATGCCAGCTTCACCGTTCTGGAAAAAGAAGCCTGCGAACAACTGGGTTTGAATCTTGTGTTCATTCACAGCGAAAGTCGTGGTGCGCCTTATGCGGATAGGCTGCTTGCCGCGCGCGAGCTATTCAAGACGATGGAATATCCAGCATTGATGCATTGTAAATCCGGTGCTGACCGCGCGGGGACTATGGCGGTGTTTTACATGTATGCGATTGAAGGCGTGCCATTGGCCGAGGCGCGCAAGCACTTGTCGTTGAAGTATTTACATATCAGTGCTGCCAAGACAGGCATTCTGGACTTTTTCTGGGCCGAATGGGCGAAAATTGAAGCGACAGGCCGCATTGATTTTTGGACGTGGTTAGCAACTGAGTATGACCGCGATGACCTCAAGGCTCGCTTTACGCCTCAGCCAGCGTTTTCGTGGATCGTGGATAATTTCTTGAAGCGGGAGTAGGGCACCCGCAGCTCAGTCACTTAAGCGCCAGCAGCGGGCAACATTTCAACTGACAGTGGCGCAAAGCTCCAGCGCCAAGCACTTGGCTGAGCCAAAAGTGCCCGCACCAACTCGACGTTCATTTCGTGGCCTGCCAATTCGGCAACATAGCGGCCCTTGATAGGTGCCCCAGCTAAGGCGAGATCGCCTACAGCGTCGAGTGCTTTATGGCGCGCGAATTCGTCGCCGAACCTCATGGCTTCAGCATTTACAATCTCATCGCCGTCAATCACGATGGCATTCTCTAAAGACCCGCCTAGCGCCAAACCCTGCGCCTGTAAGGCTTCAACCTGCTCGGCAAAGCCAAACGTCCGGGCAGCACCGAGGTCATTTGCAAAACTCTTGGGCGTGCAATCGAACACAACCCGTTGGCGGCCAATGGCGCGCGACTTAAAATCCACCGTCACGTCAAGCTCAAACCCGTCAAATGGTTCAAGCCTAGCCACTTTGTCGCCGTGACGCACTTCGACGGTTTTCAGGATTTCCAGCGCACGGCGCGGTGCGCCAAGGGCCCGCATCCCCACGCTATCAATCATGTGAATGAAGGGCTCCGAGCTGCCGTCCAAGATAGGCACTTCGGGGCCGTCAAGCTCAACAACAGCATTATCAATGCCCATGCCAAACAACGCCGCCATCAAATGCTCAATCGTGGCAACGCTGGTACCGGCCGAATTGGCGATGGTCGTGCCCAGCTTTGTGGTAGTCACTTTGCTGGCAAGAGCCGGAACGCGTCGGGCAAACTCGGTTGCATCCGTGCGAACAAATACAATCCCGTGGTCAATACCGGCAGGCTTCAGGGTCATGCGCACAGTTTTACCGCTGTGCAGGCCAACGCCTGAGCAGGAAACTGAACCAGCTAAACTATGCTGCAATGCTGAGATGCTTTTGTACTGCACGCTTGTGAAACCCAGATGTCAACGCCAACCGAAATCAATCAGCGTATGTCAGAGACTGCCTTCTGGACCAGAAGCTGTCACGACACAAAACAATCCTTATTTCCAAATGTGACAACATCAAATGAACACCGCCCAACACATGTGTCGGGCGGTGTTGTTTGTGGTTAATATGCAACGGACTGTGGCAGTTTTGCCTTATTTAGTTAGCTTGTTTGCGCAGAAAGGTCGGGATTTCAATTTCGTCATCAAACTCATCACCAAAAAGAGGCTGAGTTTGTGTGATCGCACGGGTGTTGACCTCTGGGCGCTCGTCCCATTCTTCTTCGCGCGCCGCAGGCTTTGGACGGCCGAAGATGTTAAATCCATTGAAGCCACCTGTGCGGGGGGCGTC
>JAYSRI010000054.1:0-2144 GCA_043721175.1 Alphaproteobacteria bacterium | reverse complement strand
ATTTGAATCCATCGAAGGCCCAATTGCATGATCGCGCTATTTGGCGCTGTTCATTGCCCCGGTTAGCGACACAAAGACATCTTCAAGGTCAGGCTCTTCGGTTCGCAAGTCCTTTATGGCGATGCCCGCATTGGTGGTTCGGGCTAGGATTTCTTCAACTGAGCGTTCTGTAGAGCGATAGGTTACGGCCAAGGATCCATCCGAGCGGATGTTGGCTTCAAAATCGTTGAACGCGACTGGTACTTCTTTGAGCGCCAATTTTGGCGTGATGACTACTGTGCGTCCATCCAACCGGTTCAAAAGTTGCGCTTTTGGTTCACAAGCAATCAGGCGACCTTGGTCTACAATCGCAATGGTGTCACAAAGTTCCTGTGCTTCTTCAAGATAGTGCGTGGTCAACACGACCGTCACACCCTCGCTATTGAGGCGCTTCACATAGTCCCACATTTGGCGGCGCAACTCGACATCAACGCCTGCCGTTGGCTCATCAAGAACAATAACAGGTGGGTTGTGAACCAACGCTTTCGCCACCAGCAAACGACGCTTCATGCCGCCGGAGAGCTGGCGCACATAAGCATCGCGCTTATCGGCCAAGCCAACCGCCTCTAAGATTTCCATCGACCGGCGTTCCGATTTTGGTACACCGTAGAACCCGGCCTGCAACTCCAAGGTCTCAAATGGCGTAAAGAATGCGTCGAAATTGATCTCCTGCGGCACAATACCAATCGCCGCTTTAGCTTCGCGCGAGTGTGTCGTAATGTTTTTACCCCAAACCCACGCATCCCCGCCTGACTTGATGACGAGGCCGGCAAGAATGTTAATCAAGGTGCTTTTGCCAGCACCATTGGGCCCTAAGAGACCAAACATCGAGCCTTTTTTTATGGTGAGGTCGAGCCCGTGCAGCGCGGTTTTAGCGGGCGCTTTGCCGACAGCCGCATAGGTTTTCTGGAGCCCGCGAACCACAATCGCAGCATCATCGGGCGGTACAAAGTTTTCAGACATACACAGACGATCAAATATTGAGATCAAGCAAGGACGGCTTGAATTGACGGAGGGGAGTGGTCTCCCCTACCTAGGCTGCAAGTTTCAGCATCGCAACGCAGACCACACAGGAAAACGCGCCATGGGCCAGCAAGTCGACCTCGTGCCACCGCCAGAAGTTATCGAAGTCGATGGACATCGTGTGAAGTGTGATGGCGGTGGCGGCGCGCTGGGACATCCACGCGTTTGGTTGGAAATGGGTGCGGCTCATCATGTCGATTGCCCATATTGTGATCGTCGGTTTGTGCAAGCTCAACCGCACACATGAGCGCGGAGAGCGTCGCGGAAGAAGGTGGGAATGCTCGCGTAAGCTGGGTTGGCATTCTGTTGGGCTTGGCGCTGGCGCTGGGTTTCCAACTGATACCAATACCGCAAGGGCTAAGCCGAGAGGCTTGGATCGTAGGCTCCCTTGCGATCCTGATGGCGATTTGGTGGGTAACCGAGGCTTTGCCGTTGGCGGTTACCGGGCTTTTGCCACTGGTCGCGCTGCCAATGTTTGCCGGGATCAGCCCACGTGATGCGGCGGCCCCGTACGGCAATTCGATCTTGTTTGTGTTTCTTGGCGGTTTCTTGTTGGCAATCGCGATTGAGCGCTGGCGCTTGAATGCGCGTGTGGCATTTGGGATCGTAGCGACAGCGGGGCCAAGGCCAAAACTAATTGTGGCAGGCTTTCTAGTGGCCACCGCTTTCGTGTCCATGTGGATTTCCAACACGGCAACGGCATTGATGATGATGCCACTCGCGCTGGGCGTTGCGGCGGCAACGGGCGGCGCTGGAAAAGACGGCGAGGCCGATCCGTTTGGTCGCGCCTTGGCTCTGGCCGTTTGCTACGCTGCTTCCATTGGCGGCATCGCGACACCCATTGGCAGCCCAACCAATTTGATCGCGGCGGCTTGGCTGACGGAGAATACCGGCGAGTCCGTCGATTTTGGTGCGTGGATGCTGATCGGCGTCCCAGCGATGTTGGCGATGCTGCCTATTGCTTGGCTGTTGACGGCTGGCGGGTTGAAAAGCGAATCGATTGCAGGCGAAGCCGCGCAAGACGAAGTGCGCGCGGCTTTGGGTCGTTTAGGCCCAATCTCGACGCCGGAATGGCGGGTTGG
>JAYSRI010000053.1:0-5342 GCA_043721175.1 Alphaproteobacteria bacterium | reverse complement strand
TCGGGGAAGCGCCTGACGGTATCTCATATTCAGCAGGCTTTAAGCCACCCCTCGCCGCCGACAGACTGGCAACTAGACGAAAGGCCAATGGCGAGCGCACCAAACCTGTGTTACCCAAGCGCTTGGCAATAGCGCTGGCACCGTCACCGCTGGAGACAACAAAAATAGTGCTGTCCCCTTCCCGCGCTTTTGGGCCCGAGCCAAACAACAAAATGCCAAATAACCCAAACATAACAAGCGTGAGTACAGCCAATATCCCTAAGCCAGCACGCGTAAACATTTTGGCTTTGGCAGCTTTTTTCCCTCGGAATGTGGTGACAGGATCGGTCACTAAATCGCCTTCAAAACAAGTGCCGCATTAGTCCCACCAAACCCGAACGAGTTCGACAAGGCCGCCTTGATTGGCATATGCTTGGCTTGCAATGGCACCAGATCAATTTTGGTCTCGACCGATGGATTGCGTAAGTTAAGCGTTGGCGGTGCCGCGCTATTTTTGATTGCCAAAATGCTGAAAATCGCCTCAACCGCGCCCGCGCCACCGAGCAGGTGGCCAATGGCTGACTTGGTAGATGACATGGTTAAGCCATCGCAAGCCGCACCAAACAAACGCTCGACGGCCCGCAGCTCGATTTCGTCGCCGACAGGTGTTGAGGTGCCATGAGCATTCACGTAATCGATCTCATCAACATTTAGGCCGGCGTCGTTTAGGGCCGCACGCATGGCACGAAACCCGCCGTTGCCGTCTTCGGGCGGCGATGTGATGTGATAGGCGTCACCAGACATGCCATACCCTGCTACTTCGGCATAGATCTTGGCACCGCGCGCTTTGGCGTGTTCATATTCTTCCAATACAACGACCCCAGCGCCTTCGCCAAGAACAAAACCATCACGGTCTTTGTCGTAAGGCCTAGAAGCTGTCGTAGGATCGCCATGGAAACCGTTTGACAACGTGCGCGCTGCAGCAAATCCGGCAATACCCAATCTGCAAACAGCAGCCTCACACCCGCCAGCGATCATCACATCAGCGTCGCCATATTTAATAATGCGTGCAGCGTCACCAATAGCGTGCGCGCCAGTAGCGCAAGCGGTTACGGCTGAGTGGTTTGGACCGCGAAAGCCGTGCTTGATGGAAACATGCCCCGACGTCAGGTTAATCAAAGCCGACGGTACAAAAAACGGACTTATTTTGCGTGGCCCTTCTCGCTCCAGCAACAAAGCGTTGTCGGCAATTGTCGACAGGCCGCCAATGCCAGACCCGATCATCACGCCTGTGCGTTCTTGCTTTTCTTCAGTGTCGGCAACCCAACCAGCGTCAGCAATCGCTTCATTGGCTGCTGCAACGCCGTACAATATAAACTCGTCAACCCGGCGTCTATCGCGTGCTGACATGGCCGTGTCAGGGTCGAACGACCCGGCAACGTCTGCGCCACCGCCACCGCGGCCTGTGTTCCACGGCACTTCGCATGCGTAACGGACTGAAAGGTCCGACGCATCAAAAGCTGTTATCGCCCCCGCACCAGACTTACCAGCCAGCAGGGCATTCCAAACGAAATCGGCCCCGACACCTACAGGTGTAACGAGGCCGATTCCTGTCACGACAACGCGACGCGCTGCCATATTAAGCGACGTTGGCTGAAATGAATTTCACAGCATCGCCGACGGTTTGGATTTTTTCAGCGGCGTCATCAGGGATTTCCACACCAAATTCTTCTTCAAACGCCATGACCAGCTCAACTGTATCGAGGCTGTCAGCGCCCAAATCATCAATAAAACTGGCGTTTTCTACAACTTTGTCCGCATCAGCGTCCAAATGCTCAATTACGATCTTCTTTACGCGCTCTAAAACGTCAGACATTGTTGGCCCTCGTATCTCACCGAAACAGCTTCGGCATTGTTATTGTTACCGTTTCGCCACAAAGGCCCCCACGGACAAGGCTGAATTAGCACCTTTGTTCGCGCCTAGCTAGCGCCAAATCTGCGCTAGATCATCGCCATACCACCATTCACATGCAGTGTTTGGCCTGTAACATAGCTCGCCTCGTCCGATGCCAGGTATAATACAGCGGCAGCAATGTCATTGGGCTGGCCGAGGCGGGCAGCTGGTATCTTGCCCGTGATCGCGTCTTTTTGTGCGTCATTGAGAGCATCGGTCATGGGCGAGACTATAAATCCGGGCGCAACACAATTGGCCGTGATACCGCGCGAAGCGAGCTCGGCGGCGATAGATTTGGTGAAACCAATCATGCCCGCTTTGGAGGCGACGTAATTGGCTTGACCGGGGTTTCCCGTCACGCCAACAACTGATGTGATCGCGATGATGCGGCCATGACGACGCTTCATCATGCCTTTGCTGGCAGCGCGTGCCAGCCGGAAGTAAGAACCCAAATTCACGTCAAGAACACGCTCAAAATCTTCGTCCTTCATCCGCAACAACAACCCGTCTTTGGTGATGCCTGCATTGGCCACCAGCACGTCCAGTCCGCCCAAGGCTTCTTCTGCGCGTCCAACCAGCGCGTCGGTTTGGGCGGGATCAGATAAATCACAGCGCAGTGCCACAGCCCCCGTCAACTCGCCGCAAATCAAGTCGAGGGCCTCTTGGCGTGTACCCGACAACGCCAATTGCGCCCCTGCTGCATGAAGCGTCCGCGCAATGGCCCCGCCAATGCCGCCAGTAGCCCCAGTCACAAGGACTTTTTTACCGCTAAGACTGAACATGTGTTTTGTCCTTTTATTGCTGTGTTGCCAATGTGGCTGCAAACGCTGCCATATCAGCGCCCGAAGAAAGCGCAATGGAACTAGCGTCTGGCGCAATGCGTCTGGACATGCCAGTCAAAACACTACCCGCACCAATCTCGACAAAGTGGGTGGCACCTTGGGCTGCAAACCACGTTATCGATTCGCGCCACCGTACCCTGCCCGTCACTTGCTCAACCAACAATCGTGCGATGGTTTGCGGGTCTAACGTTGGCACAACCGTAACATTGGACAGAATTGGTACTTTTGGTGCGATCATCGTCGTCGCTGCCAAAGCTGCCTGCATCTCATTGGCAGCGGGTGCCATTAATGGGCAGTGGAACGGTGCCGATACTGCCAGAGGAATGGCCCGTGCACCCATCTCTTTGGCGGCAGCAATGGCAGCGTCTACGCCTTCACGTGTGCCAGAAATAACGACGTTACCCGCATTATTGTCATTGGCGACGACACATATTCCGGCACGCGCACCAATTGCTGCCGCGGCCTCCGCCAGTGCCAAGTCTACTTTCGGCCCGATGAGAGAGGCCATTGCGCCAACGCCTTGGGGCACAGCACGTTGCATGGCTTGGCCACGCAGCTTCAAAAGGCGCGCTGCATCGGCCAACGAGATAGCCCCTGCGGCTGTTAGCGCGCTGTATTCACCCAAAGAATGCCCGGCCGCAAAGGATGCCTTGGTGATATCGATGCCAAACTCACCCTTCAAAACTGCCATGACCGCTAAGCTGACGGCCATTAAGGCAGGCTGCGCATTTTCAGTTAAAGTCAGCGCTTCAATGGGTCCATCAGCCATAATTGAGGAGAGGTTCTGACCGAGCGCGTCATCGACTTCATCCAACACGGCTTTGGCAACGGGAAAGTCAGCAGCCAAATGCGCGCCCATGCCGACACTTTGACTACCTTGACCGGGGAATTGAAAAATAAGCATGGTGGGCGGTTAGCCCTGCATGACCTCTGATGCAAGAGGAGCCATCAATTGTGCAGTCGAAATTGCCCGAAAAAATAGCGAGTTTACTCAATGACACATTTGTAATTCACGCAAAGGGCTAGCCTTCATGTGCTGTTAAGCATAGGTAAACATAATAAATATTAGGCTGGGTGATGCGTTCGGAGACATTCATGGCAGTTCGCCCTTATTTGGTTGGAGTCATTGGCTCGACGCTTTTTGTGTCGTCCGCACTGGTTCAAACCCCCGCGTTCGCGCAGGCAGACGGTCGCTCGGCACAAATTGTCGTCGATGCCGACACCAATACAGTTCTTTACGAAAATAACGCGCAAGCGCCGCGCAGGCCCGCCTCAATTACCAAGGTGATGACGCTCTACTTGTTGTTTGACGCGCTCAAGAAGGGCGACCTTACCTGGGATGATCGCATCAGCTTTTCGCGCAATGCCGCCAATCAGCCCCCCACTAAACTGTTCGTTGGCGCTGGCAATTCGATCCCCGTTCAAACGGCTGTTGAGGCACTTGTGTTGCGGTCTGCAAACGATGTAGCGACCGCGGTTGCCGAACGTATCGGTGGTAGCGAGACCAACTTTGCCCGCATGATGACAAATAAAGCGCGCGAACTGGGCATGTCGAGCACAACATTTCGCAACGCATCTGGCTTACCAAACGCAACCCAGCGCACAACTGCCGAAGACCTCGCACGGCTTGCCATTGCCATCCACCGAGATTTTCCAGAACAATATCACTGGTTCTCGGCGGAGCAAATGAGTTACAATGGTCAGACCATTGCAGGCCATAATCATTTGATGGCCCGAATGCCCGGCATGGACGGCCTCAAAACAGGTTACACCAATGCCTCCGGCTTCAACCTTGCGGCGACAACACAGCGCAATGGAAAGCGAATTGTGACGGTTGTTCTTGGTGGATCAAACCGCTTTGTTCGCGATGATCTCGTTGAGGCGCTGACTGAATCAGCCTATCGAGAGCTTGGAATCGGCGGGCCTCAGTTCGCCGCCAACGCGACCGCTTATGATATCAATTTCCGGGATTCGCGCGATGCAGCTGATGCAGCGGCCCTCATCATGGACCTGCCTGCACGGCGGATATCGGTTGCAGGCACAACAAACTTAGCCATGATGCGCAATGGGCGTCAGTTGGGCTTTCAACGTGGCGCGCCAACCTTTCAGGTCGCAGATATGACCCAAGCCGCGCCGAACCGCTCACCGTCAACGCGGGGTCTAGCTCGTGAAGAAACCGAAGCAAACGCCACTGACGAAGATGAAGCCGACGTTGCAGTTGTCGCACCAAAGCCAGCGGCAATGCCTGTGCGTGTGATGGCAGCAATTCCAAATCGTTCAACGCGGGCTTTTCCCGCAACTGTAACAACGCCAGTTCCGGTGCAAGTGCAGGTGAGAGTGCCAGTTGCAGTACCAGTACCAGTACCTTTCACCGGACCAACTTCGGCGTCAGTTTCGATACCATTGCGCAGCACAATTGGACCGGGTGCCGCTCCCGTAACTACGATCACGCCCAAATCAAAGCCGATTGAACCAGAACCACCGATAGCCATGGCCGCACTGGAAACTCGTTCTACCCAAGCTGGCAACTCAAGCGCAAGCGAAGCGTTGCCGACGTCAACTGGCGT
>JAYSRI010000052.1:0-2145 GCA_043721175.1 Alphaproteobacteria bacterium | reverse complement strand
GCCCCGTTATCCGCACGACCTTGGCCGTGATTGTCACCAATGAGCCAGGCGTTCTGGCGCGCGTTGTCGGTCTATTCTCGGCGCGTGGCTACAACATCGAGAGCCTGACTGTCGCCGAGACCGATCATGAGGCGCATACGTCACGCATTACCATTGTAACATCGGGCACCGCTGCTATCCTCACCCAGATTCGTGCCCAGCTGGGCCGGCTGGTCCCCGTCAAGCGCGTGATTGATTTTTACGGGGACGCTGACGCCGTATCACGCGAACTGGCGCTCATTAAAGTTGTTGGCACAGGTGACGTGCGGGTTGAGGCAATGCGCCTTGCTGACGCGTTCAAGTGCCGGATCATGGATGCCGGTCTTGATAGTTTTACCTTTGAGCTCACGGGTTCGTCTAAAAAACTGGACGACTTTATCAATCTGATGCGCCCGCTCGGTTTGGTCGAAGTATCGCGCACTGGGGTTGCCACTATCAGACGCGGGAAAGAACAAATTTAACTTAGCTGCATTTGCTTTCCTTCATGACAACCACGCTTTGCCTTAATTGTGCCTTTAGAACGGGATTGATAGCGCCATGAACCCATATTTTCGATATTTTGCCATTATTGGCGTAGCTCTGGCACTTGGGCTAGCGATCTATTTCACGGGGCAAATCAAGCCAGACAACAAAGGCATGTTTATGGGTGTGGCTGGCGATCCCCGGATGAGGTTATGCGACAGCCCTGCTAATGGTGAACTTGCACAGCCTGATGTACTGGCGAAAATGGGTATTGCTGCCCCCCTTGTCAAAGGGACTACCGAGAAAGCCGCCTACCGCGTTTCAGTATTGAGGCCACTCGGCCAAGAAAGTATCAGCGTAACCATGACAACCCCCAGCACAGGAGCGGGCAAGATAAGTGTGGTGCGCTGGAACGCGGGCGCTGTGACAACTGCCGCAACAAACCTTGATGTCACCGATGCCGCCACTTTGATCTTTGCATTCAAGGACGCCAAAATTTGGGATGCTGTCAAACCTACAATTGAGACCCTTGCGCGTGCTGGTCCTGCCACCTCGGTCATAGAAGTGCGTGCGCCCGGACATGATCGCTGCGTGACAACCCGCTATGACGACGAACGGGTGCGGCCGCTTTTGGCAACTTTTGTGCGCAAAGTTGGGCCCCAAGTCGCGCCAATGCCTTTGGATGGTTTGCAAGCGCCCGACGCCAGCTTCGTTCCAAAAGCAACCCCGCTAGCCAATACTCAAGGACGTTAGACCATGAAGTTAAGTCGGCTTTTTGTGAAGCTATTTATGGTCGCTGCAATTAGTGCACCATTCGGGGTTATCGTGCATAAACAAGCCATGGCGCAGGGGGCCATTCCGCGTGCTGATTGGAAGGCAACAAAAGCCAAAAAGGCGGTACCCAAGTCCGCCAAGAACAAAGCTCTGAAAGGGCCATTAGCGCAAAGTGATGTGCTTCAACCTGTTGATCCAGCCGCAGCAGGAGCTGCCGCGCTTATTGATCCACCATCACGCGCCCCTGCCGTTCCTGTTGTTGACCAAAGCCAAGAAGTCCTAGACATGGACTTTGCTGTTGCGGCCTCAATCGCCTCGATTGGCCCTAAATTAGGTTATACAGGCGCTTTATCGGACGAAGGCATCTTGTACGACGCCAATGGTGCATCGCCGGTTGGTGTTGAAGCCGCCAACTCACGGTTCGCGACATTTCCCGCTGACGTGACACTCGTGCGCAACCCTGAACGTGCGCTGGCGGCGGGTGGTTCTGGGTCGAGTTGGGGCAGCTATGCCGTCAAACGCGGGGAAACGGTTTTGAGTGCCGGGCGCTATATCTCGGTGTGGCGGCGCGAGACAACAGGATGGAAAATGGTCAGCGAACTTGCTGCTGGGAAAGCGCCCGCTGCATCGGCTGGATCGACCGGGAACGGCGTTCTTCCCAAGCGCCCCGCTAGCCTTGGTCGCGCTACGCCAACGCCGCTTGGTGTGCCGCTGTCAGTGCCAACAACGCCGACACCGACAAGCACATCACAGACAACACCGCCGTCGCCGTAAGTATCGTCAGTAAATAATAGCGTTTCAGGCATTTTTGCTGACCCGCTTCATTGACCTTTGCGCAAAAAAACGCTCTTAACCGCGCACAAATTCATT
>JAYSRI010000051.1:0-2152 GCA_043721175.1 Alphaproteobacteria bacterium | reverse complement strand
CGGTGCCAAGTGGCACGTTGGTTGCGCTTAACGGTAAGATCGCATTAGCATTGGCGAAACGGAAATCCTTGGTATCCTGCGTATAACGAAGCCCCGCCGTCAGTTTGAGCTTTTCAGCGATTTGGTAACTTGCCTGAGCATAGGCCGCGACGGACTCGGTTTCGGGGCGCTGCTGATCATAAAAGCCACCGCCATTTTGCGGCAGGATCAGGTTCGGCGTGACGCTGCGGATGATGCGCGGCGTTTGCTGATTGATGAAAATGCCTGTCAGCTTATCTTTGAAATAATAGCCACCGAGAACATAAGTAAACGGCCCCTTGCCATTCGAAAGAAGCTGAACCTCCTGGCTGAAAGTCTTGACCGCTGTGAGCTGGTAATCAACGCCGATCTGGCTCGCCGAAAAATCAGTATCGGACGTGCGGATCGCCTTGAAATCAGTATAGCCTGTGATCGATTTAATCGTCACTGGGCCAAGATCATAAGCAATGTTTGAGGCAAAGCCATAATTCTTGAGGTCAAGCACCGTCGGCTGATCAGTATCAATACGGTAAGGATTGCCTTGCGCAAAAATCGGAATGCCGTTGTCAGTGGTAAAGGGCGGATCAATCACGCCGTCGCGGTTGCCTGCGCGGTTGTTAATGAAAACCTGCGTCGCGTTGAACAGCGGCTGATTTGACGGAATATCAAAATAAGTGCCCACCAGCTTATAACCAAAGGCCGAGCCACCAGCGCCGCCCTGTTGCGAATAATCAAACTTCAGATTGACCGTCAGTCGGTCATTTGGCTCAAACAGCAATGATGAGCGGAGATAGCGCGATTTGTCATCAAACAGATTATTGCCAAGCGGATTGACGTTTTTGACGAAACCATTCGATTCCTCAAGGGCACCGGCAAAGCGAACTGCAAGCGTGTCACTCAGCGGCACATTGATATAACCCTCAGAACGAAAACGCCCAAACCGACCCACAGTGAGATCAATCCCGGCCGCATATCCTTTAAGCGACGGTGCATTGGTTGAAATTGCAATGTTGCCGCCGAATGTGTTGCGCCCATAAAGTGTGCCCTGCGGTCCGCGTTGAATTTCAACGCGCTGAATATCAACAAAGCTCAGCGTCGCCTGTGTCGAGCGCGATTGATAAATACCGTCAATGAAAAAACCAATGGTGGTGTCACCGTTCACGCCGACATTTTCCGTGCGGACACCGCGAATGGCGGGGCGCGCATCAGCACCCGAACGCCCGAATGTAAAGCCGGGCACAATGCCTTCGAGGCGTGAAATATCATTCGCACCCTGCGCTTTAAGCTGCTCTTCAGAGAAAGCCGAAATTGAAATCGGCACATTCTGATTATTTTCCTCGCGTCGCTGCGCGGTGACGACAATGTCCGCAATGCCGCTATCAGCTTCTTCGGCAGGCGCTTCCTGCGCTAAAACAGGCGTTGTCATCAGCATTGCCAACAGTGGCGCAGCCGAGCCTAAAAGGCGCGATTTTGTGATTTTCATGACCTATGGCCTCCCCGTTATTTGTTATGATTCACATCACACTTATCGTGTTGGACTGCAAAAAGACTGCGAATGCAAGGGTAAATTGACTTCGAATGCAGCGCTGCTTCATCCGTGACATATCAGCCACATATTTAGCTATTGCGCTGTCCAGCCGCCATCAATCAGAAGACTCGCGCCCGTCACCATATTTGCAGCGGGCGAAGCCAAATAAACGCAGGCAGTGGCGACATCTTCTGGCTGACCAATTCGGCCAAGCGGGATCATCTTTTTAACGAATGCGCCGAATTGGGGATCATCAAGCATTGGCTTGGTCAGCGGTGTTTCGATGAATGTCGGCGCGACTGCATTGACGCGAATATTATGCGGGGCAAGCTCAACCGCCATCGCCTTGGTCAAACCTTCAAGCGCATGTTTGGTCATGCAATATACCGTCCGCCCCGGTGATCCGACATGACCCATCTGGCTGGTAATGTTGATGATCACGCCCCCATTGCTGGCGTACAGCATTGACCGAACAGCCCCTTGTGCAGCCAGATAGGCCGCACGCATGTTAAGGTTTAACATCCGGTCAAGTACGTCAATCGGCACGTCAGCCATTGGCATTGGGCTGTTCGTACCCGCATTATTGATAAGGATATCGACCTTGCG
>JAYSRI010000050.1:0-5360 GCA_043721175.1 Alphaproteobacteria bacterium | reverse complement strand
CGTTCAACGTTGGCGAGACGTGTCCAGCAAAAAGCGCCTCATGATCTTGCCCGCTGAGCGCTTCCAAAGGGAGGTTGATGCAGCGACGCGTCAACCATCGAGGTGCATCGCGCATGATGTTCGCCAATCCTGTTGCGATGCCAGCTTGGCGAGCCGCTGTATCACGCGCAGTTGTCAGCGTGTGATGCCCCCAAGCCAATAGACAGGCCCGGTTGAGGTTGCCTTGGGTTACGTCCAGATAGGCTTCAAGGTCGTGCCACGATTGAAATGGATAACTGTTTTGCTCGGCTTCATAGCCGTCAATCATGGCGTTCAACAGAGATTGAGGTAAGTGTGCTTCACCAATAGTTTGCGCCAGTGCGGTTGCGATTGGCCACGCCCGGACGGTTGCACCGCCATAGATTT
The DNA here is from genome assembly GCA_043721175.1 of Alphaproteobacteria bacterium. Classification (GTDB taxonomy): domain Bacteria; phylum Pseudomonadota; class Alphaproteobacteria; order Caulobacterales; family Aquidulcibacteraceae; genus Aquidulcibacter. The sequence continues at coordinate 4,955 of JAYSRI010000050.1, read as the reverse complement.
GCTCAATCGTGTCGCGCCACCATTGTAGACGAATAGCGGCAAGGCCAGCATCGGAGACCACCGCGCGCGCGCGGGCCAGCTCATGGTTGAATAGAATTAGTGTGATGACACGTTCACGCGGGCCCGCAGGCAAGAATGTCGTTGCAAGCGTTCTGTCAGGATCAGCATTAGCTGCCGCCGCAACGAGGTCTTGCGTCAATATGGGCATGTGTGGCCTAGATGTAAGAACGGCCCACACAAGCGGTGGGCCGCAAGATAACAGCTCTCCTAGAGCTAAGCCTTAGCCCCACATTGTTTGTCGCATCGCCATCGCCGCCAGCATGGGCAATGACAGCAGCATATTCGTGCGCGAAAAAAGCATCGCTGTACGCGCTGCTTTTGGTTTGGCTTCTGCAGGTGCGTCAACCAACCCTAGAGCAATCTTTTGGTTTGGCCAGATCACAAACCAGACATTGATGAACATGATAATCGCTAACCACATACCAATACCGATGAACAAATGACCGCCCTCGGCGCTAAAACCGCCAGCTGCGTTCAATGTCATGGCCTCAACCAGATAATTGCGACCCCAAGCGACCAAAAGACCAGTGACCAAAGTGCCCATAGCCGCCCAACGGAACCAAAACAGCGCTTCAGGGGCAATGAATTTGCCAATTGCAGGCTTTAGCTCGTCAGGAATTTTCGGCATTGTGCGGATTTGCACAAAATTGAAGTAATACAACAAGCCGATCCACAAAATGCCGAAAAACACGTGCATCCATCGCATGGCCGCATGGCCCATCAATTCGTGCATGCTTCCAAAAGTCATAGCAGAGGGTTGGGCCCCAAAATAAGCGATTAAGGCCACTGACAGCACGAGGCTGGCAATGAAAGTGTTACGGAAGTTGGATAAGAGCGCGCCCATATTTGGTCCCCAAAAGCTGTTACGTCAAAACGTACCACTCATGTAGCCTATTTTGAAGCTATGTCACGGGTTGGATGTATCGACAGACAGCAAAGCGGCTGCGAAATGGCGGCCTTCGCTGGCTAGGTGATTGTAAGCCCGGCAAGCGGCGGGGGTGTCCATCATCTCAAGGCCAATCGCCTTTTCCTTCAAGCGTGAGCGCAAAAAAGGTGGCGGCGGAACTAATTTTGGTCCGGTTCCCAAAAGCAAAAACTCAATCTGTCCAGCCAATGCCAAGACTGGTTCCATATCACTTTCCGTCAACATGCTCAGGGCTGCAACTGGCCAAGGTTGCGGGCTATCTGCGAGAATGAGAGCACTGCCTTCAATGCGTAAATCTCCGGCTTGGGTGCCAAAACGAAACCCGCCGCCGCCATAGGCGACGAGCAGCGGCCGTCCCGCGACTGTGAAAGGCTCAACTTTCATGTCTGTCCTGTTTCAAAAAGATCAACGGGAGGTACTGGTACATCAGTCGACACCCGCCAACACTGTGCCAATTGTGTCAACCAATCTATCGATGTGGCTTTCCTCAATCGTCAATGGTGGTGATAATGCAATGATGTCGCCAGTGACGCGAACAAGAGAACCAGCATCAAAGCATTTAACGAAGGTTTCGTAACCACGTGCGCCAGGTTGTCCTTCACGCGGGGCCAGCTCAATGCCGCCAATCAAGCCCAGATTGCGAACGTCAATAACATGGCGCGCGCTTTCAAGTTCATGCAGTCGCTTTTGCCAGTAGGGCTCAATTTGTGCAACGCGGGTGAACAAGCCCTCTCTCTCCATGATGTCCATGGTCGCCAAGCCCGCCGCGCAAGCCGCTGGATGGCCCGAACACGTATATCCATGGAACAGCTCGATGATGTTTTCTGGTCCGTCCATAAACGCATCGTGGATTTCGCGACGTGCCAATACCGCACCCATTGGCAAAGTGCCGTTATTGATGCCCTTGGCTGTCGCAATGATGTCTGGCCGCACGTTCATGGCTTGGGTTGCAAACGCTTGTCCCATGCGACCATAGCCGGAGATCACTTCATCAAAAATCAACAAGCAGCCAATCCGGTCGCATGCCGCACGCAATTCTTCAAGGTAGCCGATTGGTGGTATTAGAACCCCTGTTGACCCTGCCACGGGCTCTACGATGACTGCGGCGATTGTTTCGGGACCATGCAATGCTGCAATGCGATCAAGCTCTTTGGCAAGGTGCGCGCCATGGGGCGGTTGACCGTGGGCGTTGATGTTTTGCGCTATGCCGTGTGTGTGGGGCAAATGATCGACGCCTGGCAAGCCAGGCCCAAAAACACGGCGATTGGTGACAATGCCCCCCACAGATATGCCACCAAAATTGGTGCCATGATAACCGCGCTCGCGTCCAATCAACCGGGTCCGTCGATGATCACCACGCGCGTAATGATAACCAAGTGCAATTTTAAGCGCCGTTTCCACACTTTCCGAGCCAGAGTTCGTAAAGAAAACGCGGTCAAAGCCCAGCGGCGCGATGCTGGCTAGTTTCTCGGCGAACTCAAATGCAATCGGGTGTCCCATGTTAAAAGTTGGCGCGTAGTCGAGCGTCGACATCTGGCGCGTGACGGCATCGACAATCTCTTTTCGACCATGGCCGGCATTGACAGTCCACAACCCTGCTGTGCCATCTAAAACCTCGCGGTCATCATCAGTGCGATAAAACATGCCACTGGCCGATACCAACATGCGTGGCCCAGACTTAAAGCGTCTGTTTGGGGTGAATGGCATCCAGAATGCGTCAAGACTTGCTGCATTTTGACCCGAGGAACCGATATTATTTTTTGTCATAACAAAATGCTATCGCCGTCGCCCGCTTCGATCAAGCCCTTTTTTGGTAACCCACTATGCTGCCAGTATCTGCCCGTCTGCCACCGCATCGAGTTTCAGTGTCAAAACAAATGTCGAGCCAATGCCAAGTATTGACGTTACTGTCACGTCGCCACCCATCAACCGAGCCAACTCGCGGGTGATCATTAGGCCAAGGCCCGTGCCGCCAAATTTGCGTGTTGTGGAGCTATCAGCTTGCACAAACGACTGGAACAACTTCCCGATTTGCTCTTGGCTCATACCAATACCAGTATCTTGGACCAAGAATTGCAGGTTATTGCCTTCGCGACGCCCATGAAGGCGGACCGTACCACCCTGAGTAAATTTGCAAGCGTTCGACAATAGATTGAATAAACATTGGCGCATCTTGGTATCATCGACGCTAGCAGTGCCCAGCTCTGTAACGTCAATGACCAGCTGATTATTCTTCTCGATTGCCAATTGCTCTGCCATTGTGTGGACTTCAAGCACCAAGGCGTCCAAATCCGTGGGAATAACCGAAAGCTCCATCTTACCGGCTTCAATTTTGGACAAATCCAAAATCTCGTTGATCAAAGCCAGCAAATGCTTTGCGGCGCTGCGAATTTTGCGAGCGTCTTTGACTGACTGATCATGACCTTCCGCATCAAGATCTTCCTCTAATATCTCTGCATATCCAATCACAGCGTTGAGAGGCGTGCGCAACTCATGGCTCATATTGGCAAGGAATTGACTTTTCGAGAGGCTGGCGGCCTCTGCACCGCGCTTGGACTGCTCAAGTGCATAAACCGCCTCGGTCAAGGATGCGTCGCGCGCATCAATCTCAGCCAAGATCGAACCAAGCCGCGTGTGCAAGGATTCGAGGCCAGAGCCTGGCGCGCTCACTTTGGCTGTATTGCTTGCCACATGTTCGTCAACATCAAACTCAAAGCCATGCGTGGCACCGATTGCAGCCAGCAAAGTGCGCCGCGCAATAAGACTATCTTGAGCCTTCTCAAGCGACGCCTCAAAATCAAGGATAGCTTTTTTGCGTTCAGTCACATCAGCCCACAGCATGACACTCCGCAACGGGTTCCCTGCTTCGTCGCGTGTTGTTACGTTTCGGACTTCCAGCCAGCGTCCGTCACCAAACTCAGGTGCAACAGGAAATTCAACTGTAATTGGTCCGCCAGTGAGAACATTATTTGATGTGATTTTGCGAATTCGTTCCACATGCGCGGGGTGAACCCATTTGAAATCATAGAAGTCTTGGAGAGTTGGAACTTTCCCTAGAATTCCCGCAGCGCGTTCTGCACCATACACACGCTTGGCTACATGATCCAGTTCAACCACGAAGGACTTGTTGTTGGTCAATGCAAAATCGAGACGGTTGGCTGAGCTTTCAGCTTGGATTTTCGCGGCTTCCATTTCGCGTGCTGTAACTTCACGATCAGTCACATCAAACACAATCTGAGTAAAGGACTTAGCGCGACCAGCACGGTTTAGTTTTATGAAACCAACCGATTGAACCCACATTTCCCGGCCATCACGACGAGCGACCCGGTGCACAATAGGCGCTTCATATCGGCCTAGTTTCAAAGCTTGCTGCACGGTCGTCAAGTAGGCATTGCGATCATCTTCATGGACATGGTTGCCTGCAACGATATCAGCCATGGTTCCTTCAAAGCCCCAAAGTGCCTTGATGTCATGGTCACATTGGATTTCACCTGTCGCTAAGTTAAACTCGACAGTCACACCCTTGGCTGTTGCGAGGGCAAGCTGGAGTTTATTTGTATTTTCTTCGGCTTCAATTTTTGACTTTTGAAGCTCGCGCGAAGCAACCTCGCGTTCAGTCACATCAAAAGCGATAGAAGTCATGCTCAAAGTGTGACCGTTTTGCGCCCGCTGATAGTGGCCGATGGCTTGGACCCAGCGCAGAGCGCCATCCTTGCGGTGCCCGCGATACACAACTGGCTCAATGTAATAGCCGCGGTCAAACGCAGCTTGGCTTTCAATCAAAACGCGCTCGCGATCTTCCTCGACAGCGAACATGCCTGACATAATCTCGTCGAATGATAATTCCCAATCCCAAATTTGATCTGAAGCCGAATCAATGATGACTTTTTTGTTCGCGAAATCAACTTCAAACGTCACACCTTTCGCGGTGATCAGGGCCATTTCAGTCATGGCCGCTTGTTGCTCGGCC
>JAYSRI010000049.1:0-15303 GCA_043721175.1 Alphaproteobacteria bacterium | reverse complement strand
GCGAGCTGTGCTTCATTGGCATCGCTGGTTGGTAGAGTTGCGGCAAAAGCCGCATTGGCGCTTATTGTGGTGGGTGTTGCACCCGTCGAGCTTTGCGCAAATGAAGCACTCCACAGGCTCATACCCGCCAGACCCGAAACAAGTGCTCTTCCTAAAAGTGCTTTGGTCATGTTTGTTCCCTCGCTTCAAAACGACCACCAACTGATGTGGTGGCAATCATTCGTTTATTTCCCAAGCAGCGACCCCCGCAGCACCTAATTCAAAGCCACCGATGAGGAATTTGCCGATCTTGCCGAGCTGAAGATGATCGCGCAAATCAACTGGCGCGTTTTCGTAGTTAATTGCAAACATAACATGTCCCCGCCGCCGCAATCTCAAGCCATCAGGCAAGTCCATAGTCGCAAGTCCCAGTGCTTTACACCGTTCGCGTAAGATTGCATTGAGCAAGTTATCATCAGGCCAGCACGCTAGATAATCGCACTGTTCATTGTGGTACCAAACACCATAACCAGTTTGGGTTGCGGCACGGGGTATCAGCGGGCTTTGGATGTGTTCCAGCCAACGGCTGACAGGGAAGTCGCCTGCCATCTCAACATGGCCGGGCCTCAAACTCTCAACACGGCTCACGCACACGTCAATTAAATCGCGCACGCCATCTGGCGCCAATCCAACGGGAATTTGAAAGTCTGACGTCTTGGAACCGGCCCGTGGGCCGATGACAGCAATTGCTCCCGATGCCTTTATTCGGGCAGACAAGTCAGGACTCCAGAAAATCGACAACGGACACAGGATCAATTTGTAGCCTGTCAAATCAGCACCATGATGGATGATATCCACGTCCAGCCCAAGACGCCGCGCCGCGCTGTAAAACGTCATTAAAATCTCGAGCGGGCGATAGTCGCGACCCTGTGGTTGAATTTGGGTTGCCCAAATGGCCTCATAATCAAATAAAAGTGCAACAGGAGCTTGACTGGTCTTTGCGTGGCTAACGGCGTGCATCTCGCTAGCAACAACACGGGCTTCCGCCCCACCTTGCGCTTCAACATTGTCAGGCCGCATCAAACCAGCGTGCATTTGCTCTTGCGCAAATGATGCTTGGCGCCACCGAAAATATGACACCGTTTCAGCTCCATGTGCAAAGGCTTCCCAGGTCCATGCCCGTACCATGCCCGGCAGCGGTGCGGGGTTCCACGCTCCCCAGTTCACAGGGCCCGGCTGCTGCTCAATGACTTGCCAACGGCCTTTGCCGACCCCGCGATAGAGATCATGGTGGAAAGCGGTGAAGTCAGGATGACCTTGACGCATGAAGCGCTCCTTGACGTCATTGCCCCACCACGCCCACTCCAAAAAGCCAAGCGGATAACTATCCCATGCAGCTACATCCAATTGCCGCCCCAGTTTGAAGTGGTCAAAACTGGTAAACATGCCCATATAATTATGAAGCACATCGCGGCCCGGGCTGTGGATACGGATGATGCCAGTTTGCACCTGATCAAAGGCCACGACTTGATCGCTGGAGAATCGTGCCCAGTCCTGACGATGGGCTGGATTGGCCTCAGTCACCGTTTCAACCGGTGGGTCTATCTCGCTAAAATGGCGATATTCCATGCTCCAGAACACATTGCCCCACGCGCGGTTTAAAGAACCAACATCGCCATATTTGTTCGCTAACCAAGACTGAAACCCCAGTCTTGCCGCCTTGGAATACGAGATAATGGTGTCATGGCAACCATATTCATTGTCAGTTTGCCATGCTGTAATGGCAGGGTGCTTTCCATAGCGCACCGCTATTGCCGAGACGATGCGAGCGCATTCGTTGCGGTAAGTCAGGCTTGAGAAACAATAGTGCCGCCGCGATCCAAATTGGCGGGCGCGGCCGTGATGATCCACAGCCAGCATGTCAGGACAGGCATCGACTAACCATTTGGGCGGCGTTGCCGTCGGTGTTCCCAACACAATTTCCAAACCCTGTGCGTGCAAGGTTTCGATGGCACGATCAAGCCATTGCCAGTTAAAAATTCCAGGCTTTGGTTCAATCCGGCTCCAGGCAAACTCGCCAATGCGCACTTGCTTGATGCCGATATCGGCCATACGCTTGGCATCATCGGCCCACATCGATGTTGGCCAATGTTCGGGATAGTAGCAGACGCCCAGTTTCATATGCGCAAATTCCCTTGGCATGGCTGAAAAACTTCAATAGCTAAAGTCCATGACCCATACGATCAACCCCATAGACCTAGCAGCGCGTTTTGAAAAAGACTATGGCGCGCGTCCGCGGATATTTGTGGGCCCGGGGCGGATCAATATTATTGGCGAACATGTCGATTATTGCGGCGGGCTTGTTATGCCAGCAGCGATCAACCGCGCTTGCTATGTCGCCTGCGCACCCAACGGACTGGACCACTTGCGCGTTCAAAGCGATTTTGGTTCGGCGACAATCGATCTGAAAACATTTGTGAAGCACGGTGACTGGCGTGATTATGTGAGTGGGATGGTCCATGCACTGCGTGAGGATGGCGTTGACGTCACTGGCCACGATTTGATCATTGTCAGCAACGTGCCGGTTGGCGCTGGTGTCTCATCCTCAGCGGCGCTTGAAGTTGGCGTTGGATTGGCGTTGAGCGGCGGCAGCGTGACCGGTGCACGATTGGCGCAAATCGCACAGCGGGCTGAGAACGAATATGTCGGCATGGCGTGCGGCATCATGGATCAATTTGCCAGCGCCAACGGCATAGCGGGTCACGCGCTGCTGCTGGACTGCGCGAGCTTCGACTTTACGCCGCTATCAGTTCCAGCCAATGCGTGTTTTTTGCTCGTCGATTCTGGCGTGACGCACGAACACGTTGGTGGCGAGTATGCGTCAAGACGCGACGATTGCGAGCAAGCCGCGCGCACGCTTGGCGTCAAACTGTTAAGTGAGGTGCAGGATCGTATGGTTTTGCAGCAATTGTCCGGCAACCAGCTCAAGCGCGCGCGCCACGTAGTCGATGAAATTAACCGCACCCATGCAGCGTGTCTGGCGCTGGCCGCTGGGGATTTGACCGCGCTGGGTATACTGATGAACCAAAGTCACACGAGCCTGTCAGTGGACATGCAAGTGTCAACTGTTGAAGTGGATCAACTTGCACAAATTGCCCAAGCAACGGACGGGGTTTACGGTGCGCGCATGATGGGCGGCGGTTTTGGTGGCTCAGTGATTGCCTTGATTGATCGCAATAAACTTGAAGCGGTGCGTGAACGCATTTTATCCAAATATTGCGCAGTCATAGGCAAAGCGATTATAGCCTTTGATGTGGTTCTTGCGGCGGGCGCACACGAAATTATACTACCTGCGTGATGGCGTATCGCGAGATGGTGGTAGTGACAATTTTGTTTGCGGTCCCGCTCCGCTTTGGTCAATTTCCGCGCAATTTCGTGGCTTTAGGTCACGCGTTAAGCACAAGCGGACCTCTGATAACAAGTTGCCACGTCTTGAGACAGCAATCCCCAACGCGGAAAATTGGGGATTTGCACGCAAGAAAGCAGCCTCAATGTTGCCCGCACTGGATGCTCGCCAATCTGGCGCACTTTGAAACTCTTGGGGAATAGCGACAGCGCTGAACGCCGCGCGCGTGACCTCTAAATAGTCGTTTGCCGATAAGCCTGCACAAGCGCCATGCTGTTCCCATTCGTGCTGAACCAGTCGCGAACTCGGCATGATGTCAAGCATCGCATTGGCTTGAGAAGTTGAAGGCCTTGTGAATCGTGTTTGGCAGGCCTTGGGATAGCCTCGCTCAAATTGGGGCCACAACCCATGCACGACAAAAGCAAATGGTCGCGGACCACTGCATTGAACGTCGTCGCGGCTGCGTGCGCGGCTATCCTGACAATAAGTTGGCGACCACGATAATGCCAACACGTAAAAGTCAAAACCTGTGCCAGCGGGTATCGGCATTTTTTCGGCGCTGCTGGCTGTTGTCGCCTTGGCATCGCTGCGCTGCTCTGTCAGAGCATATGCTGCCACACCACCAACAAGGACTACCAAAGCCGCGAGATAACCAAACTGTTTCATATCCCCCCATAGCCCAAAACGGTTGGCTAGGTTAGACCTTTGTCATGTCCCAAAACTACCAACCCAAGCCGATCAATTTTGTCCCGCCAATTCTAAGGCGCAAATTCATCGCACCCGATAACCCGAGGGAGGTTGGCAATGTTGTCATCATCGTAGGTCTGGCAATTCTGATGGTGTCAAGTTGGGCAACGATCAATGATGTTTTTGTGGGTATGAGTAAAAAGAGCGGCAGTGGTGAGTTAGTGGCATCAGCACCTTATCGCTCTAGCAACGCTCAGCGCATGGTCGGGGTTTATGTGTTCAAGGACGAAAACGGCGTGCTAATGGGCGTGCGGGGGGAACGGATTTTTGTTCGAAAGGCTAAAGTCCCCAAAAAAGCCAACGTTGTTTGGCCGCGCGGACGAGCCGGTAAAGCCAAGGTTATTAGTGAATATCTGGACTATCTTTTCGGGGTCCCAATTGGCTTGGCCGTGATTGGCTTTGGCTTTTGGGTCAGGCGTAAGCGCGTTGACCCCTATTTAGAGGCGATGAACCCGCACAACGAGCCGGACGCTAATCTATGAATTATCGTCATGCGTTTCATGCAGGCAATTTTGCGGACGTTTGGAAACACTTGGCTTTGGTCCTGTGCCTCGATCACTTGGCGGTAAAAGAAGCGCCATTTCGAGCACTTGATGTGTTTGCCGGTGTTGGTTGCTATCGCCTTGACGGAGATATTGCGGCGCGCAGTCCTGAATGGCGGGACGGGATCGGTCGGGTCTGGGAAGGGCAAAGTCATCCCGCCTCAGTGACGCGTTATCTTGAGGCCGTCGCGGGTGCGGGGGAAGGACCCGATACTTATCCCGGTTCGCCAGCCTTTATTGCCCAAGCACTGAGGCCTCAAGACAAGGGGCTTCTGTGTGAACTTCATCCGGAAGATTTTGTCACATTGTGCGAAAATTTTGCGTCGTTTCGCAACATTAAAATAGAGCAACGTGATGCTTGGGAAGCTGTGCGTGCGCATTTGCCGCCGATTGAGCGACGCGGCTTGATCCTAATAGACCCGCCGTTTGAGAAACAGGGAGAGTTTGATCGATTGGTTGGTGCACTGGAAGATGGCTTGCGTCGTTGGGCTACGGGCACTTTTATTTTATGGCATGCCGATAAGGATACATACGTGACTGAGCAATATCGCGATGCCATGGCGCAGAGCGGTGCGCGGCTGTTAGCGGCGGATTTACGCGTTGCTGCCCCCCATGAGAGTGCTGGATTGGTCGCTTGCGGTTTGACGATTGCCAACCCGCCGTTTGGCTTGGAAGAGGCGTTACGGGAAGCCGGACCCTATTTGGCTGCACTTTTAGCACGTGGCAGCGGCGCAAAGGCGGAGATTACGCGCATTTGTGGCCGCTGGTGAGGTTGCACACATGGCAACACTCGCGCATAATGATTGAGCAGGGCAAAATTTTCATGCCCTAGTGGCAGCGTAACCCTGCGCTGTCGGTTCTCGGGGAATTACATGCGTTTCGACGACGACGACGACGACAACAAGCCAGGCGACAAAAAGAAGAAGCCACGCGAGCGCGCGCGCGGCATGGAAGAACCATCTTTCGACGCTCCACCACCACCTTCATTCAGTGATCGCCCTCCGCGCCGTGACTTCGGCGGCGGTGGCGGTGGCGGTAGTGGCGGTGGTTTCGGTGACCGCCCACCACGTCAATTTGGTGACCGTCCACAAGGTGGCGGCGGCGGCGGTTTTGGTGACCGCCCATCACGCCCATATGGCGACCGCCCACAAGGGGGCGGTGGCGGTGGATTTGGAGATCGTCCACCTCGTCCATACGGCGACCGTCCCCAAGGTGGCGGTGGTTTTGGCGATCGTCCACCACGTCAGTTTAGTGACCGTCCACAAGGCGGTGGTGGTGGCGGTTTTGGTGACCGCCCACCACGCCCATATGGAGACCGTCCACAAGGCGGCGGTGGCGGTGGATTTGGAGATCGTCCACCACGTCCTTACGGTGATCGCCCGCAAGGCGGTGGCGGTGGATATGGAGGAGATCGTGGCCCACGTCGTGACTTTGGCGGTGGCGGTGGCGGTGGTGGTGGTGGCGATCGTGGTCCTCGCAACTTTGAAGACCGTGCACCACGTGAGCCCCTTGAGGATCATGTTGGCACGGTAAAGTTCTTCAATGGCGAACGCGGCTTTGGGTTCATCACGCCAGATGGCGGTGGTGCGGATGTGTTTGTGCATATTTCGGCCGTACAGCGTTCGGGTTTTGAAGCGTTAGAACCTGACCAGCGCTTGGCATTTCAAACCTTACCTGATCGGTTTGGCAAAGGTCCAAAGGCAATCAATCTGTCTTTGTTGGACGGCGCAGCGCCCGCTCCAAGTGCGCAATCCAGTGAAGCTCCAACCAGCTATAACGGTGAGGACCAGCCTGACATGGGCGGTTACGACCCGGAATAAAAGCGGCTTAGCCTTAGCGTTGAAGCACAACATATCGCCGTCCCGAGACCAGCACTCGGGGCGGCTTTTTTGTATTTTCAAAGGCACGCCACGCCGGTGTCAGTTGGCTCCAGAAGACTGCATTGGGGCCATTGCCAATAGTCATCATGCGCAGCGCATTCATTTCAAACGGAAATATATGAAGCGGGACACTGGCTTGCCCGCTGGCTAGGGCTGCGTAAACCAAAGCATAAACTTCTTCCAAATCAGGATCGGTTAGGCCAAAGTGAGGTTCAGCGGCGCATCCCGCTTGTAGTAGGCTCGCTTGTCCATGCCAGTTTTGGGCACGATCAAACGCGTTCGGCCAACCAATATCGATTCCAAGATAGCTAGCTGTCGGTGGGCGCAAAGACGTCGTGTTGATTTGATAAAAGCCTTCAGGCTGCTGATCCAGTTGCCCCATCCGTCGTGGTCCGGCATTGGGCGACGCACCACATATTCTATACGCCCGTAAACGAACATAAAGCTGATTTCGGCCTTGAACCCAAACCTCTAGCCGTCTTTGTCCTTTGACCAGCCGCAGATAAATTGGTGCGCCATATGTGATCCCAAGATCGTCAAAGGCAAATTGCAACCTTCCCCGCACACGACCGATTGCCGCTTGCCCTGTTGCCGTTGTCTGAATACGGATGCGTGGTCGAACCGGTTGAGCAGAGGCAAAATTTTCACCAATGAACCCGACAGTCAGAGCCGCCGCTCCAAATTTCATGACTGCGCGCCGCCGCGACGTCGCCACTTGATTGGTTAAAGGATTTGTGAAGGGCTTCACGCTGCAAACCTAACAGGGGTTGACCTTATTCTTGCGATCTTACGACATTAAGTCGTAAGCGTGCCACGTATTTGCGCAGAATTTCTGCGTATTTGGGCGGAACGACTAAAAAATGCGGCCAAGGATGCTGCCGAGGTCAGCCAGCAATTGCACCTCAGTTGTGACTTTGATGGTTGTCATCCCCATTTGCCGCGCTGGCTTGAGATTGATTCCCAAGTCATCAAGGTAAACACAAGCGGCGGGGTCCACCATCAAAGCCTCGCACATCAAAGCGTATATGCGTGGATCAGGTTTGCGAATGCCAATTTTAGAGCTTTCCAAAACATGATCAAACACTGTCATCACTTTTGCAACGGCTTGCGCTTTTGTAGGCGTGCCTGCCATGCCGGGCCCCTCGCCAGTTGGGACATTATTGGTGATGCAGCCCGTTTTATAGTCTTTAGAAATCGCCGTGAGGGCTGAAATAGCGCCGACACGCAAATCCCCCGACAGTAGTGCCAGAACCTCTCGGCCTAATACGCGGTGGCCCAATGCCGCGCTTTCTTGCGCAAACAGATCATCAAATGTTGGTTCGTCAATACGCGCTTGTTCAAACAACGCCCAAGCATTTGTGTCCGGATTGTTTGAATTTACCGTGCGGATAAAGTCTTTGGGGAGATTGTTTTGCGTCTCAAACTGAGTGAACGATTCAAATGGCGAACTCGTCAGGACGCCACCAAAGTCCCAAATCACTGCTTTTATTTGAGAAGTCACCGACACATCAAACGCTCCCGATGGTTGCGCGGAAGGGGTAAAGTGTTGTGTGCGCGAATAGTCCCACTTTGGCGTAGGGATCGTTCGCTGCAAAATCACTCGCTTGCTCGATTGCTGGAAACTCAAGAACCAGCAAAGAGCCATTAGGCGACCCATCGCTAGCGCTTAAAAGTGGCCCGGCCAATTTCACGGCGTCGCTAAATTGTTCAAGATAGGCCAAATGTTGGGCGCGCGTCGCCATACGCTTGTCGAGGCCGTTATCAACATCCAAACACGTTAGTACAAAAAGTGGCATCACTCGGCCTCCGCCTTAAAGGGTCGTGAAAGTAGTGCTTCAATGGCCGCATCCACACCGATACGTCCAGCAAGGATCGCAGCGACCGCCTCACAAATTGGCATTGAGACATTGTTGCGAGCCGCTAAACCCAGCAGTGCAGGTGCGGTGGCAGCACCCTCGGCCACACTGCGTTTGCCTGCCAGTGCTTGCTCAATGGTTTGGCCTTGGCCGAGTGCCACGCCCAATGAAAAGTTGCGCGAGGCCGTGCTAGAGCAAGTCAGAACAAGATCGCCTAGTCCGCACAAACCAGCTAACGTCTGTGCTTTTCCACCCAGCGCCACACCAAGACGTGTCATTTCTGCAAAACCGCGCGTGATCAGGGCAGCCCGCGCACTCTCACCCAAACTCTGACCTTGTGCCATGCCACAAGCGATGGCCAACACGTTTTTGACCGCCCCGCCGATCTCGGCTCCAATGAGATCGTCAACCAGATAAGGGCGAAAAGTTGCGATCCCGATGTAGTCAACTAATCTGGCTCCCAATACTGCATCACTGCACGCCAATGTGACGGCAGTTGGTAAGCCAATCGCCACATCCTTGGCAAAACTAGGCCCCGACAAAACCGCTCCGGGACAATTTGGCAAAGTTTGGCGCAGGACATCGGTCATCAAGTTTAAGCTGCCTTGCTCAATACCTTTCGAGCACAACATGACAGGGGTTCCTGGCGTCAATACTATTGCCAATTTCGCTAGTGTTGCCCGCATGAATTGCGCAGGAACGACTGCCAGGACGGCATCCACATCCGACAGATCATCCATTTTCCCGGTACAAATAATGTTGGGGGCTAGTTTGATGCCGGGCAAAAACAGTGCATTTTCATGGTAAGAGTTCACAGAATTAATGACTTCAGGTTCCCGCGCCCATAAAATCATGTCATGTCCGGCACTTGCACCAACTTGTGCTAAGGCGGTTCCCCATGCCCCTGCACCGACGACACCCAATTTCGCGCTACCAGGTCTTGCCATTTCATCTGATCTCTCTGTGTAAAATTGACGCAGGCGTCAGTTTCATGAAGATTGAACAATCGGTTGATTGTTCACAAAAAGTAAGATAGTATGTTTCTGATGGACGAGAAAGCACAAACACGCGCTCTAATACTTGATGCTGCAGGCAAGCGCTTTCGCCATTATGGCTATCAGAAAACAACCATGTCCGAGATAGCGCGTGACCTGTCGATGTCGACCGGTAATTTGTATCGTTTTTATCCATCAAAACTCGATATTGCCGAAGCTCATGCTCATTTCCATGAAGAAGACGAAGATCGTCTGATGGCAGACGTTGTTGCAAAACCATTGCCCGCAGCAGAGAGACTGCGCGAGTTCTCGCGAACAGTGTTGGAAGAGACATTTCGCGTGATTGACGAAAGCAAAAAAGTGTTTGAGTTAGCTCAAGCCATTTCGCGTGAACGTCCTGCCTATGCCAATCGCCGACTGGCACAGGAGCGGGTTTTCCTGAAGTCTATTTTTCGCGACGGAATAGAAGAAGGCGTATTTGAACCTTGTGTCGATCTAGAATTTGCGTCCGAAATGTTTCAATGCGCGACTATGAAATTTCGCTACCCTCAGCTCTATAATTGCTTCAATCTCGAGATGTTAAGACGTGAGCTCGAGGGCACGCTTGACCTTGTTCTTGTCGGATTGAACAAGCGTTCATAACCGCGAAGTCGTCTTGTCTCCATATCTAGCACAAAAACCCACTCACCATCAACATATAGCGTTTAGTCACGGCGTTTGTGCATATCGTATATGAAGGATGAACAAAATACAAATCGTTCATTGACAATCATTTTCAAAATTGCTATATGATGCTTACTACAAAGAAAAGAAAAGGAATCTCCCCCCAATGACAAATACGTCAAACAACTCAAATCCACATGCTTGGAGCCTATTATTGGCAGCTGCATTTGTATTCGCAATCATCTCACCTGTCAGTCAATTGGCCGCTAAGGTCGCCGGTTACTAACAGTAACATTATTGACCTTACGAGGTCATCAACCACCCGTGCCTCCCCTTCAAAGACAAAGGCGCGCAACTTTGGACCGCCAGTGTTTATTGCACTGGCGGTTTTTTTAACTTTCTTCAGTTAGTATATTCCTTTGGCAGCTCATTCTGGATGCGGATGTTGGCGACCACACCCAAATGTTGCTAGGATTAAGTTTGTGCGTTCGTTGACAACTTCTTTTCGCTTGGAAGATTCTACCGAGCATGGTTTGCGCGCTTTGGAGCAATTTGACGTGCCGCCAGAGGATCTAGTAACGCCTAAGATGCCCTCCCAGAGCGTTAACGCGCATGAAACTGTCCATAGCAATGCCCGTTTCGACGGTGCAAAGCCAAGCCTAACTATCTCATCGCCCTATTATAAGGACGATCCGACGCGTTGGATTGAGGCACTGTCAGGGGACCCCCTAGCTAAAGATGTCGAAATTGTCGTTGTTGACGATGGGACTGGCGACATTGCTCTTGATCTTAAAGTGCTTGCAGCAATCGATGCGTGGCCCGGCCCTGCGATGGCTGTGCGTTTTCATAACAACCAAGGCCGTTCATCTGCTCGAAATCGCGGCATAAAAGGTGCGCGCGGCGCATATTTATTGTTTATTGATGCTGATATGATGCCGGGTGACAGTCACTACCTATCGCGCTATTTTGACGTCATCAAGCGACGAGCCTCTGCAATCGTTTTTGGTGGCTTTACCGCCGAGGGTGTCGATGTCACGCGTGATACGGCACTAAATCACAGCCTTGCGATTAACAACGACTGCCATCCGGCTATTGTGCGTGAGACCCGTGGGCCATTTTCGGTTGCGTCCAACAATCTTTTGGTCCGCCGTGACGTGTTCATCCACGAGCCTTTTGATAGCTCTTTCACGGGTTGGGGGTGGGAGGATACTGAATGGGCGATGCGCGCCGTTTATGCGGGCTATGGCCTCACGCATATCGACAATCCCGCCGTGCATGTCGGCTTGGATTCTAACTCGGCCATGTTGAGAAAATACAAGGAAGCGGGTCCTAATTTAAGGCGCCTGCTAACAAAGCACCCTGAAGGCAGGCAGTTGAAAGGGGCAAAAGTTGCCCACGCTATGGTATATTTCCCACCCCACAAATGGTTTCGCCCGCTTTATTCGTGGATCGGTCTGGATCCGCTGGGAATAATTCCACTTTACTTTCGGCGGCTGGCATTGAAAATCTGGCGGGCCTCCTATGCCGCCGAAGCCTTGGCTGACAAAACAAACCCTTAGATTTGCCGTTCTCCGCTTTGCCGTGCAATTGTAACGAAAAATCGACCTTTTGACTTTATGAAGTTCAAAGCACAATTGAGGTCGTCGATTGACGCGACCGCTTAGAGGTTTTTATGAGTTCGATGGCGCAATCAGGATCCCCGATAAACCATACAATGCCAAACGCCCCGACGCGCCCTGCGCCAAGGCTCCATCCAGTTGTGACTGTCATTGTTCCGACTTTCCACAGACCAGCGGGAGCTATGGCGGCCGTTCGATCGGTGTTCGCGCAAGTTGGCGCGCCTAGCTTTGAGGTCTTGCTTGTTGATAATGATAACAGTCGTTCTTGTGAATTGGTGGCAGAACATTTGGAGCGCGAGGCAAATGTGGCTTTTCGCTACGAAGTTGAGCCCGCCGCTGGTGTCGCAAATGCCAGAAATACCGCGGTTGGGTTGGCAAAAGGCAGCTTCATAGCCTTTCTGGATGATGATGAAGTTGCCAAGCCAAATTGGCTGAAAGACCTGATGGCCGTGCAAATGGAGACCAAAGCGGATGTGGTTTTTGGTCCAATCGAGGCACGTTTGCCCGAGGGGGCCGCCCAGCCCACAAGCTATTTTCAACTGTTCTTTTCACGTATCCTAGACGGGGAGTCTCGATTGATCGACAAACCGTATGGCTGCGGCAACAGCCTTTTAAAGCGCGACACTGTTCTCAAAGGCCTAACACCATTTAATCCCAGCACAAACGAAACGGGCGGCGAAGATGATTTGTTGTGGCAAGATGTTAGTGCTGCAGGGGGCACATTCGCTTGGGCAAAGGATGCTTGGGTCTATGAGGATGTGCCGGGCAACCGCGCAACTTGGGCCTATTTAGCCAAGCGCGCCTTTGCTTACGGTCACAATACGACGTCGCAATGGGCAGATAATGCTCATCCATCTTACGTAAAAGTCGCCTACTCGATGATGCGTGGGGCCTTACAGGCGGCACTCTTGGCCCCTGTAACTTTATTTTTGATGTCTATTGGGCACGACAAACGAGCTTGGGCTTTTGACAAAATGATGCGCGGAGCTGGTAAGGTTCTATGGTTTGGTCCCTTTCGTGTTGGCTTTTACGGCGTTGCTGCACAAAAGAAAATCAAGAGCTAAACTCGTCTTGCATAAAAACTAAAGCCGTTTTTCGCAAAAAATATGCGCCTCACTTGGAGTTCGGCACTACAAAACCATCGCTTTGCATGAAAGAATTTGACTCTTTTCATTTTATCCAAATCGTCTCACCTTAATGTTTCGCATTTTTGGGTAACGTTAACGGTATGAGCCAGCAAATTATCGACGGACAAGATCGCGCCGCTTTAGGCCTATGGCTAGACGTGACGGCGCAAACAGTTCGCGCCGACGGCCCTGATCTAACGGCTAGGCAAACTGCATTATTGTTGACCATTTATCTGGAAGCTGGGCCGCATACCGTGAGGATGTTGGCTAAGAAATTGGGCGTTGGAAAACCGGCTATTGTCAGAGCGCTTGATTCCCTTGGTGACGTTGGTCTTTTGGTCCGAGTGGCAGACCCCAGTGATCGGAGGAATGTATTTATTGAAGGGACGGCGCAAGGTGCTTTGCAATTAGGGAATTTTGCCCGCAATATTGCCAATAACATCGCTCAAATTACACGCTCCCATGAAGCAGACGCTGCGCTGGATTTCGTTACCAAGCCTCAAAAGCGCGTTGCATAATGTCGGGTGCGCTAGACCCCAACCTCAACCCATTTCGACCCGAAATTGCAGCTAGCCATTTGCAAGGGCAGGTAGAAGCGGCGCGTTTTGTCGATGGCACCGCATTTCAAGTCACCGGCGGCCTTGCATCATTGCGGCGTGAAGCGCGTGAAGACGGTGAACAGCTCAGTCAAGCTCTGCACGGCGACATCATTGATATTTACGAGGAAGTGCATGGCTTTGGCTGGGGGCAAATGCGTAGCGATGGCTATGTCGGCTGGTTTGATATGGCGGCTCTCTCTAGCCCTGTCTTGCCTGTTACACGCAAGATCGCCGCGCTGCGCACTTACTCCTTTTGTGAACCCAATTTCAAAGCACCGCCCCATTTTCTGCTGAGCCTTGGTGCGCGAGTTTGTGAAACAGGGCAGGCTCAGAATGGGTTTGTAAAATGTGCGCGAGCGGGATGGGTCTATGAGCCCCATTTGGCGCAGCTGGATCAATATGTCAGCGACCCAGTATCAGTAGCGCTGAAATTCTTAGAAGCGCCCTACCAATGGGGTGGCGTCGAAAGCCTTGGACTTGATTGCTCTGGGCTTGTTCAAACCAGTTTCAAGGCCGCTGGCATTTTTCTACCGCGCGATGCGTATATGCTGATCGATATCGGCGTTGAAATTGGCAATCAACACCAACGGCGAGACCTGAAACGCGGCGATATTGTTTGTTGGCCCGGCCACGTTGCGATCATGACCAATGACGTCGACATCATCCATGCCAACAGCTTTCATCTACAAGTCACGCTTGAAAATCTAGAGCTGGCTGTTGCGCGTATCTCGTCGCTGCACGGTCCAATCGTGTCGATCAGGCGGTCGATTAGCTTGCCAGAATAACACACGGCAGGTCGGTAAGCATTGGAGCGCCTTTGACAATCCTGGCAACGGCCTCCGTACTCTAAAATAGAGTGCACCAAGCCACTTGAACATTCCAAATCAGAATATATTCTGCACGACGATTGGTCTCTAGATCGCCGTGCTTCATTTGTGAAGCACATCAGGTCGATCTAGCACTTTGAATGAGAGCATACTTTTTGCGAAAATCTGATTCAGATTTTACGCAAGATGCTTTAGCGGCGTGGCGGCGGAATTATCTTGCGCGGCTCAGCCAAGCGGCGATCAAGATAAGTCGTGGCGCGCTCACGCAAAATATCAAGCTCGTTGCGGTAGAAATGATCCGCTCCCTCAATCTGCTCCCACTCAACCAACTCACCTTTTTGAGTGCGGATTTTGGAGGCAGACCGTTCAAGGTCGGCAGGTGGCGAAACCTGATCACGTGATCCGTAAAACATCATGCCTGATGATGGGCAAGGAGCCAGAAAGCTCAGGTCATAATGGTTGGCCGGTGTTGCCACCGCGATAAAGCCGTCAATTTCCGGGCGGCGCATCAACAATTGCAATGCGATGTAAGACCCGAAGCTATAGCCAGCCACCCAAGTCAACGGTGCCACGGGGTTTTGGGTCTGCAACCAGTCAAGCGCGCTGGCGGCATCGGACAATTCGCCTTGACCGTTGTCAAAATTACCTTGGCTGCGGCCGACGCCTCGAAAGTTAAAGCGCAAAGTTGAAAACCCGCGATCCACGAATAATTTATGCAACATCACCGTCACGCGGTCTTGCATGGAGCCGCCCGCTTTTGGATGAGGATGCAGGATCAACGCAATCGGCGCATTTTCGTTCTCAGCTTGATTGTAACGGGCTTCGAGACGCCCAGCGGCGCCAGTAAGGATAAGTTCGGCCATGATACTCGATTTTGTGTTTTGGACCGTGACGGTCGAGGATGGGTGCCCAGGGCCGGGCGTGCACGGCATCGTAACACAAGCGAACCGCAAAAAGCGAAGAATTTCAGCAATGGGTGTCGCCGGGATATGGCAATGTCTCTTGCTCCTAAAACGATCAGCTTGCCAGCCGCCGCTGAATTGCCTCAATTTGTTCATGAAAC
>JAYSRI010000048.1:0-2160 GCA_043721175.1 Alphaproteobacteria bacterium | reverse complement strand
CACGGATCAGCGCGAAGGAAAACATTGCTGTGAATATAATAAGTGGCAGGATCGCCGAACTCGCCGCCGACGCAATAGGGTTAGTCGGCACCATAGCGCGCAAAAAGTCACCCAACGGCGGCACAGGCCCGGGAACTTCAACACCTTGCATCGCCGCGCGCAACGCTTCGCCTGAACCTTCTGGCATCGGAAAAATCCGGCTCAAAACAGGGATCATAATCGCCGCCATAATCGACGAGCACCATAAAATGACCATCATGGTTATCACCGCACGAGCCGCCAATTTGCCGGCACTTGCCGCTGCTGCTGTTTGCGCAATCCCCGTCACTAGCAAAGCAACAACAAGGGGAACCACCGTCATTTGCAGCGCATTGAGCCAGACGGAGCCAACAATATCAGCGCCCTCCACGACCCAGCCGACATTTTGCAACCCAATTCCCGCGCCGATTCCCAGCAGCAATGCCAATAGAATAAAAGTTGCTTTTGACATGAATATCCCCGGTTTTGTGCGCACTTAAGAACTTGGCGTAAATTATTCCCCGATACCAGCGCTTATGTCTGTTAGGCTATGAGGCCTATGCGGCGGACGTACCATTTGCTTTGTGAGCGCTAGCTCCATCGCCTTTGCCTCAAAATAACACGCTGATCCGGGTTACCTTGATCACGCTCGATACCCACACCGCCAGTGTCGTTACAAAAAAGCGAGAGTAATTGCGCAAGCAATATCCGACTGGGGTTGAGTTTTGTGCCGACAAAGAAACTCTTGCTTGCTGCCCCGATGACATTGCCAAAGCTGAAACGATCATCGTCACAATAGTGTTCAATGCTCGATGTTGTCGACAGAAACAGCGAGTTAAGCAGAAAACAAGCAAAATTATTTGATCAATACCCCCGTTTTAGGGGTAACGTACGGCTTAGACTTGATTTAGTAGACCGACCTGCGAGAGACGCAAAGCTATTTTTAAGGGCGAGAAAATTATGAACAAACGCGATTTTCTAATCGGTGCTGGCGGCGCTGTATTAGCAACCCCGGCTCACGCTCAATTTGGCTTTGGGCGCGGCCCGGCTGGTCCAGCAGCGGTCGCGATTTCGTCACGGGAAGATGGTTTGGCGCAAGCGGGCAGCTTGTTTAGCCGATCCGCGCGCAGCGTGGTTCCAGCTGGATCGCGCGTCATTGCGCCTTTTTTGACAGTGGAAATCGTTGAGGAAGTCGGGAAAACTGTGCGCGAGCGGCAATATCGGGCAGGTGCCGTTGCTTCATCCAAATTTACAGTCGATGGTCTGGATGATGCCGCTATCCAAGGTGTCGTTGATCGGCTCTATCCGCAAGTCTTGGCGAGCCTGACTAGCGCTGGTTATTCCATCATGACGCGCGAAGAGGCGCGCCCAAATGGGGAATATGCCAAACTGATTGCCGCCGAGAAGGCACCTATGTGGCAATCCAACACGGCAGGTGGCGGCAAATCCAAGTTCTTTGCACCAACTGGCATGGGCCCCTATTTCACACCAGGTGATCCACGCTTCGGCACGTTTTCTGCTTTTGGTATGAGTCCCGGACAAATTATGGCCGAACAAAACTCACCCATGCAATTATCGGCCATCCTAATGGGTATTGAAATGGGCGTCAGGTTTGTGAACGTCGCAACAGAAGGTGGCGGGCAATATTCGAATTTGTTTGGCACTGGAATCGCGAGCGTGCGGGGAAAAGCTGTTATGTCCCTAGACCCAGAGCGCACAAGAATTTGGTTCAAATTGCCCGAAATTCGCGATGCCCGCAATTTTCTGACAATCAATAAACCTGTAGGCCCGGCAAATAATCCAATCACTGCCTTTGACGACATCACCAGCAATGCTTCGCGAGCATCTGATATTGCTGGAACTTTGATCGGCGCCTTGGCTGGCGGTGGGCCCAGCTATCAGACCCGCGCCTATCGCATTGCTTTGGATCGTGAGGTTTTTCCCATCGCACTGGAAGGGTGCCTGGCTGGGGTTTCCGCCGCGATGATCTCCCAAATCGGCGTTGCTTCGATTGGTCGGCGGTAACTTGTATCCAACAATTGGCTAGATCGCCGTGCTTCATTTATGAAGCACATCAGGTCGATCTAGCACTTTAAGATAGAGCATACGTGGCCCAAGAAAATCTGTTTCAGATTTTGCGCG
>JAYSRI010000047.1:0-2160 GCA_043721175.1 Alphaproteobacteria bacterium | reverse complement strand
GGTCTGACATGGATGACGCCTGCCACAAAAGTTGCCGCCAAACGCAAGCTGGCAACGTTCAATCCTAAAATCGGCTATCCCGACAAATGGATCGACTACAGCGCGCTTGACGTCAAAGCGGGCGAACCAATCGGTAATGCCCGCCGCGTCCAAGCCTTTGGCGCGGCGCGTGATCTGGCAGACTTAAGCAAGAAAACCGACAAATCGCGCTGGTTTATGACTCCTCAGACGGTCAATGCTTATTACAATCCGATCTTCAACGAGATCGTGTTCCCCGCCGCTATCCTGCAAGCACCATTCTTTGACGAAAATGCGGATGCGGCCGTGAATTACGGTGCAATCGGGGGCGTTATTGGCCATGAAATGGGCCATGGCTTTGACGATCAAGGTGCAAAGTATGACGAAAATGGCGTTTTGCGCGATTGGTGGAGTGCCGCTGATGTGACAGCTTTCAATGCGCTTGCCGACAAGATGAAGACCCAATATGGCAATTTCTCGCCCTTGCCCGGCGTTAAGCTCAATGGTGGTTTGACCATTGGCGAGAATATTGGCGATCATTGTGGCGTGGTTGTTGGTCATGTCGCCTACAAGCTATCGCTCAATGGCCGTGCTGCACCTGTGATTGGTGGCACAACTGGCGATCAACGTTTCTATTTAGCGTGGGGCCAAGTATGGCGTGCCTTGTCGCGTGACGAAGCGATGCGCAATCAAGTCCAGTCCGACCCTCACTCGCCGCCTGAATTCCGCGTCAACGGAACTGTGCAAAATGTGGATGGTTGGTATGCGGCGTTTAACGTGCGTCCGGGGCAGGCACTTTATGTGGCACCCAATAAGCGTGTTCGCATCTGGTAGAGACGGGTGAGCGGTAAACGCTCAACCCATCCGGCGCAATTGGGGTGCTTGCCCTTGCGCTGCAGGATCGCCAGTTGAAATTGGCGCATCAGTGGCTGTCGCGCTTTGCATTGGGGCCGGACCGCCGCGCTGTGCCCAAGCGCGTGCGTGCTCCTCAAATTTATCAGCAGGCATTGGGGCACCAAACAAATAGCCTTGCCCTAAAGTAGCACCGCGCTTTTTCAAGAACGCGGCTTGCTCTTGGGTTTCCACACCTTCGGCAACGGTTTCGTAGTTCAAACTGCCTGCCATCGCGATAATAGTTTCAATCAGCGCTGGTGCATGGCGGTCTTTGCCCAAGGCGTGAATAAAGCTCTGGTCGATCTTAAACACATCGAACGGCAATCGCGATAAAGATGCAAGGTTTGAGTGGCCGGTACCAAAATCATCAATCGCAATGCGCACACCTTTGGCGCGCAAAGGTTCAAGCATGCGCAAGACGCGATCGGGATCGCTCATCGCAATGGATTCCGTGATCTCAAGCTCAAACAATGATGGCGGCAAACCGCTTTCAGCGAGGATTGCAAATACGCTGTTGGTAAAGCCATCATCATTGAACTGAACAGCCGAAACGTTGACGGCAACGCGCATCGCAATGCCACGGCGCAGCCAATCAGCTGCACGACGCGCCGAATCGCGCATGATCGCGTCGCCCATTGCACTAATGAGGCCAGTTTCCTCCGCAGCTTCAATAAAACGCCCTGGCGATACGACACCATGAACGGGATGGTTCCAGCGCACCAAGGCCTCACAACCATGAATCCGGCCCGTGCCAAGATCAATCTTTGGCTGGAAGTAAGCAACAAATTGCCCCTTCTCAATGCCCTCACGAATTTCATTCTCTAACACGAGCTTCTCAAGCGCGCGCTGGTTCATCTTGCGGGTAAAGAATACGCAGCGCCCGCGACCGCCGTTGCGTGCATGGCTCAAAGCCAAGTCAGCGGAGCGCAAAACTTCTTCGCCCGTCTCTCCGTCGTGAGGAAACACGGCGATGCCTGCACTGGCACCCAGAACAATGCGATGCCCGCCAAGATCAAATGGTTGACGCAACCCAGCCGCAACCAGCTGCGCAAACCGCCCCGCTTCTGTTGGATCGTTCGCATCGGGAACAAGAACCGCGAACTCCGAATTGCCCGTCCGCGCCAGTAACGCGGGACGCGCCACGCACGTTTGCAATCTGACAATCCGATCCGAAGCACGCACAGCAGCTGACAGTCGTTCTGCTACAAGGCCTAATAATTCTTCCCCTGCAACTTGGCCCAAAGTCTC
>JAYSRI010000046.1:0-5381 GCA_043721175.1 Alphaproteobacteria bacterium | reverse complement strand
TGCGCAGTCTCAAGCTGGATCGTCGCCAGGCATTATGGCGCGCCAAGGGGCTAGCCGAGGTCGCGTTACCTTTGTTCGAGCATTTCAGCGAATATGGGCCAGAGGTTGATCCCGCTTTGCCCGACATGCCGCTGAGCGAGCATGTGGTGCATGATTATGCGCGGATGCGGCTGTCGCTGAAAGGCCATCCAGTTGGGTTTTTCCGCGACGAACTTAACGCCAAGCGCTTTACCACGTCAGCGGGTCTCAAAACCGCACCCAACGGTGGGCGGGTCGATATTGCGGGTCTTGTGCTGGTTCGTCAAAAGCCCGGCACCGCCAAGGGCGTGTTGTTTGCCACCTTGGAGGACGAGACAGGCTCAGCCAATGTCATCATCTGGCCGAAAATATTTGAGCGCTTCCGGCGTGAGACTTTGGCCGCCAAGTTCATGTGGGTACGCGGGCGGCTTCAGCGCGAGGGTGGCGTAATCCATGTGATCGCTGATCGCATCACCAATCTCAACAAACGCTTGCCCGAATTGTCCAATAGCGGACTAACACTGCCCGCCAATTTTAGCCGCGCCGACGAAATCGTCAGCCCACGTGAAACGCCTCAAGTTAAACAAGCCATCGATAAAAGCCTCGCGACAGATCGCGTAACCAAAGCCTTTGCGAATAGTCGCGATTTCCACTGAAAGGGACGAAATGTGCCACAGTACAAAAAAGCAACCGACCCCTTTCCTACAACCTTAATGCAATCTAAGGTGGAAAATGAACAACAAAGCACTCGAATGGTGCAAAACCGCCGGAGGTCGCTATGACCCATGTTCAACGCCATTGTGGCCCTGTTGTTGCCGCCTTGAGGCTCGCCAAACGGGACACCGAACTTATTGACATCATGATGAATTTCTCGAAGGAATGTCGATTTTCCGCCTTTCAACTCGCTCCGGGACCTCATAACCCAACACTGGACCCAACCTCACTACTGGCCTTTGGCTCCTACAACCTAGATTGGAAAAAGCAATATGCCACCGAACCGTCATGTCGACACGATCCGGCCCGCGCTCAAGCTATCTTGCGAGCTGGCAGCGTGCAATGGCGACGCGTTTTCGCCAGCGTCCGTGATTCTGAGCAGCGCGACTTTGTAACCCGCGCCCGCGCCCAAGGTTTCAAAGATGGCGTAACAACACCAATTCATGGCCCCCAAGGCTGTGTCGCCATTATGATGTTTGCTGCGGGTCAAACATCTGAGTTGAACCAAGAAGACGAGGAAGCACTCAGCCAAATTGCCATGGCGCTGCACCAACGCGTGCGCCGATTAACCGCTGCTGCACTGGTTGGTGTTCCAGAACCGGTGAGATTAACCGCGCGCGAAGTTGAGTGCTTGCAATGGGTACTTGAAGGAAAGACCAACTGGGAAATTGGCATGTTAACAGGGGTTACGCCACGCACTGTGCAATTTCATCTTGGAAATTGCGCGCGCAAACTGGGCGTTGTGAACCGGGTGCAAGCTGCGGTTAGCGCATTGGTACGCGGCGATTTGTCTGTTTCAAACCTGCAACGCGGCGGACATAGTGTCCAATTAACACAGCAAGTGACCTTTTGTGATTTAGATCAAGCAAATTCACCCCCCAGTAATTATTCCCCGTCATTCTCGCCTCATTATTCAGCGCTCGATCCGCGCCTTTGAAGTCAAGAGGTCTATCCTATGTTGCTTGCACTCGCACTTCTCGCCGCCAGCCCAGCCGCTGCTGATGGCCCACAGCCTGCTACGACAACCTATACGCCGCGCACGGATACAAGCGCGACAGATAGCGCTGTTCCGCTCGACTGGGCCGGCCCGGCCGCCCGCCGCCCGGGCGCCGATGCTTCCGTGCAAGAGTTTAATCCAGAGGTTAGCCTCTTTGGACCTGCGGATATGTGTGTCGTCGTGCGTGGGCAAGCCGCACCAGCGTGTGCCGCCAACACTGGCAACGGTCTGCAAGTTACAGCCGATATTTTCGCTGGAAACGATAATCCGGATTCGACCTGCCAATCAATCGAGACAACGCGGATGGGCGCCGACGGGAAGCCGATGCGGATGTTTGCCACTGTTTGTGGTGATGAGGCGGAAAGTTGGTCCTATCGCCAACGGTCAACACCCTCCAGCCGCGCCAATCCATCGAGGACAACAGGGCGGGTGATTGGACCAAACGACGTGACAGCACCGCGTTCGCCTACAAATAATGCGCCGCGATAGCTTTCACACCAGCACAGATGAGCGCGCTTCCATTTCTTGACGGGCCACCGCGCTTCGATGTTGGTCTGCGTCCCATCGCACTTAAAAACTGGCTGCTTCCCGATGATCAGGCGCACTGGATAAGCAGTAAAAACGCTCTGATTGATTCCCGTCTGACTGATGTTTTTTGTGCAACTGCAAACTCACTTCTGGCCCAAATTGAAGCCGAAGCGCTGATCTCTGCCTGCGTCAGTACTAAAACCTTAAGCTGCGAAGCGCCGCTTTTGCGCGCCGCTCGACTTGTGAGTGATGATTTGGTCATCATGGAGCAAGATGGCGGCAATTGGCGTGCAACGGCCTGCTGTTTGTGCAGTCCGACGTTCTTTTCTGCGGCCCACGCTACCGGGAAAACTCTGACTGAACTGCATGGGCCGGTACCCGATGGCGACTTTGGTTTGGCAGCTCGCATTGGTCGCGTGTTTTCAAACCTTGCTCCGAACCAAATCCTTGAACGACACAATTGGACCGTTCAATGGAGCGATGCGCGCTATACCCCCGATGGTGCACCATTGCGGGCAATGGCAGGGCGTGCCCATGTTGGGGACGCACCGGAAAACTTGTTCTTGCGGGTGGAACGCCAAACAATCCGCAAACTCACAGTTACAAAGGCCGTGTTGTTCACAATTAGAATTAGCCTCTCCAATTTGTCATCGCTATTGCGGCGACCAGACTATAAACTTGCCTTTCAAGCCGCATGGGATGGCGCGCCACTGGCGGTTCGGAGTTATAAAAATTGGTCGGTTCTTGAGCGTCATGTAAGCGCCATGTTAAAAAACTAATTTTTCAATGCAGACCCATTGTTGCGTCGGACCCCACCCATAGGATAATGGTGGCTTGGGGTGCTAAAAATCATAAGAACTGAGGCTCAGTTGAAAATCACCAAATCTTCCATGTTTCTGTTTGCGGGTGCTTTTGCTGCTATCAGCAGCCTAACGTTCGCCGATGCTGCCGCACAACGCGCTAAAAAGGCCAGAGCAAAAGTAACTGTCACGGCTCCCACTGCACCAAAAGTCACGGCTCCAGATGCGATCCTGCCATTACCTGGCGCCAGTGTAAGCCCGTCGACACCTACATCACCCCCGATGTCTGTGGCGGTGCCAAGTGCTGAGGTTGCGGCTCCAATTGCTCCCCCGGTTCAAACTGATGAAGCCGCGCGTGCCGCTTTCAAGGCGGGCGTTGACGCCAATAGCGCTGGCAATCTGCGCGACGCCGAGACTAATTTTCGTCAAGCCATTGTTCTGGCACCCGCAGGCGAGACCGGCGATGCCGTCTCGATGGACGCCGCCAAACGTTTAGGGTTCTTGGCATTTGAAAACCGTAATCCTCGCGCTGCCGAGACGTTCTTTGGAGCTGAAGCAGTTTTAGCGAGGCGGCTTTATTTTTCCGGCAAGATTTCGCCGCGCGGTTTTGCTGATGCTGTCGGCCGCTTTGCCAGTGCAACAGGGTCGATGGGCCGGTCAGGTGATAGCGCAGCATTGGTGTTTTATGCGCAAGAAATCAAATCGCGCGCCCAAGCAGAGCAATCTGCACAATTGCTCAATCGCGATGCCAACAATGCTGCGGACGGCATTAGCGGTGTGCGCGTTGCCAGCAGTGGCTTATGCGTCGTTGGTCGCGATCCGATTTTGAAAGACCGTGTTTCGTGCGATGACGAAGCGGGCGCACGCGGCGAAGCCTTGTCGATGCAAGCCCGGCAGATCCGCGCCAGCGCACCGCCACCTCCGTCAAAGGAAGAGCGGGAAGCTAAAGCTGCCAAGGCAAAGGCTAAAGGCGGCGGTTAAATAGCAGCCTCGGACCGCGCAGCGCCGCTGCGCAGTTTGCGTGTTACAAAAAGAGGCGCAGCGGCGCTGCGCGGTTCGGTTTTTAGGCGTTTCCCAGTGCAATTGATGCCTGCACCGCTCGGTTCCACCCAGCCTGCAAGCCAGATCGCGCATCTGCACCAATCTCAGGCGTAAAACGGCGCTCAATCGCACCTTCCGCGCCATCGCCAACATCGGAGAGCCAACCAAGTCCCATTGCCGCTGCTCGCGCCGCACCGCGCGCCGTCATTTCAAGATCGGTCGGGCGCTCTACCGCCAGACCAGTGATATCGGCCAAGCGTTGGAGGAAGAAATCGTTTGCTGTCATGCCGCCATCGACGCGAAGGAGGTCCAGTTTCACGCCGTCTTTGGTCAAAGCCGACAGCAAGTCAGCTGTTTGAAACGCCGAAGCCTCCAGTGCCGCGCGCACTAAATGCGCTTTGCTTGTACCCCGACCAATGCCACAGACAAGGCCTTGCGCGGCGGGTGCCCAATGGGGCGCACCGAGGCCTGTGAACGCAGGCACCATATAAACCCCGGCACTATCGGGTACAGAATTTGCCAATTCCTGGCTATCAGCCGCGTTGACCACCAAGCCCAATTGATCGCGCAACCATTGCACAGCAGTTCCAGCATTAAGAACAGCCCCTTCCATAGCCCATGACCTCTTGCCGCCAATCTGCCACGCCACAGTGGTTAGCATCCGGTTTGACGACGCGACGGCCACATTCCCTGTCTGTGCCATCAAGAATGCACCCGTACCAAACGTAATCTTGGTCTGGCCCGGATTGACGCAGCCTTGCCCCATTAAAGCAGCTTGTTGATCGCCCACAACGCCAAGGATTGGGATGCTACCACCCAGCAATGTTGTTTCGCCAAAGCTGCCCACACTATCTCGAACCTGCGGTAACAGGTTGGCGGGAATGCCAAATAGGCGCAAAAGTTCATCATCCCACGCACCTGTGTGGATATTATAGAGGCCGGTGCGACTTGCGTTGGACGCATCCGTGGCATGTACGACGCCGCCGGTCAGATTCCAGATCAACCACGTGTCGACGTTGCCGAACGCCAGTTCTCCGCGCAGTGCCGCTTCGCGCATACCCGCAATATTCTCCAACATCCAATGTATCTTGAAAGCTGAAAAATAAGGGTCAGCCAACAATCCGGTGCGGGCCGTGAGTTCCGCTTCGCTGCCATCGGCCTTCATCTGAGCGCCAAATACAGCGCCGCGCCGATCTTGCCATACCAGAGCGGCATGGACGGGTCGACCTGTCGAGCGCTCCCAGATCAAGGTGGTTTCGCGCTGATTGGTCAGGCCTATCGCG
>JAYSRI010000045.1:0-5382 GCA_043721175.1 Alphaproteobacteria bacterium | reverse complement strand
CCGATGGCGTTCATTGAAAGAAACTCTTGGCCATTTCAAACCCGCATATGCCCCGCCCTCCGCGCCAGCCTTGCAATTGCACTTATGGTCCGCGTTTCACGATAATGCTGGGCGCGCTCAACAGGCAGGCCCATAGGCCCACGTACGCTGGCAAGCTCCGACAACGACACACTTCCCAATTCTGGATTGCCCAAGCCCAGACAGCAAAGGCCGAAGGCGAGGTCGGGCGCTTCGGGATCAATTTCTGTGAGGAGCCATGTGGCGTTAGCATCTGGGGTGAATAGTTTTACCAAGGGAACGGGATCAATATCCGCGCCCGAAGCAGACAAAGCCCCGTTGGCAAGCAAGCCTGCGCGAATATTATTGGGTATGAGAACGTGTGGCATGACAGCCTCCATTAAGGTTGTCCCGCACCATGCGGGCGAACCGCAAAGCTATCGCCGGACGCAAAGGTGCAGCGGTCAACGCCTGAGCGAAGCGACGGCTTTAAGGCAAACCGCGTCTGGCAACCTGACCATATTTCGCCTGCATGGGGCGGGCTGGCGAGGTCATACTTGGCTGTCGCTGCGAAGAGCAGCACCAATCACGCACTACAAACCAATTCGTTAACGCGTGGCGGGCATATCGAACGCGGTAAGTGCTTATGCGTCTCCAAAAATCTGGTCATTGTGCCAGTCCGAGATTGAGCCTCTTCCAATTCAGCACAGCTTCAAAACAGTGTGGTTAGCGCCATTCGCGCGTAACCCATTGATATTATATGTTAATCATACTAAATAAACTTACCAATCAGTCACGCTTTGGCTTACGTTGCGTCTGGCATGATCTGTGCTTGGCTTAAACCCTGCGGTCATTCCGCCTTTGCGGTCTGCCCGCGTCATCCATCGGACGCTCACCTTGTTGTGTGTCCAGATGTGGGGGATTGGGTATGGGTATTCGCACGCGAATGGCATGTCTTGGGGTTGGGGCCGTCATAGGCCTTTCAGCCGCCACTCAGATTGTGGCTTGGAAATATCAATATCAACCAGCACTTGGTTGGGGCCTTATTGTTGGGAAGCCATCGGCCATCACGGCTCCCGACACCTCAAACATGACGAAAGCCCAAAGGCGAAAAGCGATCCAAGCCGCTACCACCGCCCGCGCCAAAGCCCCCGCCAAAATCTATCCGCCTTGGAACTTCCTCATTTGGCAAAAGAAATGGGGCCACTTGCCAGCGCACGCGAGCATTTTGCAAATGGGCCTTGGTCTCCTGATCATGGGGATTGCCTCAAGTGCCTTCTGGATCAAATTGTTTGATGGACCTGATTATCGTGCACCTAAACGTCAGCGCGGTTGGGGTGATCTGAAAGACGCCAAAAATGCCCAATTATTGGGTGACGATGGCTGCGTCATCGGGTTGCTCGGAAGGGGCTACGGAAAACGCGTATTGACTACCAATGACATGCGCCCAACTTTGGTGACGGGTGCCACGCGCTCGGGCAAAGGACGCGGGCACGTGGTGCCAACACTTTTGTTATGGCGCAATTCAGTCATCGTGCATGACCCCAAATCCGAGCTTCATGCGCTGACCGCTGGATGGCGCGCACCGTGGAGCCATACACTGGTGCTCAATCCGCGCAAGATGACCAGCGCGCGTTTTAATCCCTTGGCAGAAGTTCGCCTTGGTTCGAGCGAAATGGCAGATGTGCAACGACTTGTCTCGGTTTTGTCCGATCCAGCAGGCAGGCGCGACCATGACGCCATTTGGGATATAGCGGCAGCGGCAATTTTGGAGGCCGTGATCTTGCACGTGCTTTATACCGCGCCTGTTGGGCAAAAGAACCTTGTAACCGTCAAAGCCCTTGTCAATGATTTGGACCGTTCTGCCAATATCATGAAAACAACGCTACATCGCATCAAAGATGGTGTCGCTGAATGTCATCCCGTGATTGCAGGGGCTACGCGCGCCCATCTCTCCAAGCATGACAAATATCGCTCCAGCGTTGAAGCCACGGTCCAGTCCTATCTCAAATGGATCGCCGGGGACGATATCGAACGCACATTGAGCGCGTCGGACTTTCACGTCGGTGATCTGGTTTGTCTGCCCAACGCCATGAGCCTTTATGTGCAAGTTGCGCCCGCCGACCAAAAGGCATTACGGCCACTATTACGCTTGCTGTTCTCGGCAGTAGCCCTTGGCCTAACAACGGAAGTCACTACCGACACGTGGGGCCGTACCAAGCGCCATCCGCTCCTGATGGTGATGGATGAATTTCCTTTGCTGGGGCGGTTGGATTTCTTTGAGAAAACGCTGCGCCTAATGAGTGGTTACGGGATTAAGCCCATGTTGGTGGCCCAAAGCCTGAATGATATTGTCGAAACCTATGGCCCTCACAACACCATCCTCGACAACACGCATATTTATACCGCCTTCGCCGCCCTTGATCCCCTCACCCAGGACAAAGTCTCCAAACTGACAGGTCTCGTGATGGAGGACCGCACGAGCGTGTCCACATCTGGCGCGATCATGGACGGTGTACGTTCGCGCTCATCGGCTGAGCATGAACGCCCGCTTTTAGAACCGGGCGAAATACGGGGCCTCGCAGATAAGGATCAATTGGTCTTCATGGCAGGGTATAAACCTTGGCGGTCACAAAAAGTCAGATTTGATCAAATGGAGCCGTTCAAAAGACGCACATGCATACCCGCACCCCCGCCCAACAATCTGTCTTGTCCTGCGGGCATGCCACATCCTTGGGATACGATCAGCGCGATAAAAATGGGCATTGATCCGGGTGAAAAGTGCGTTGATCCATCCCATTGTGACGCCAACAACCACCCCGATGGTCAAGCAAATGACAATCATACGGGCAGATATGACCCCAAGACCGGGGAGGTCTATCAAAGTTCCCCGCCAAAAGCCCAAAGCCAAAATGCCAAACCCCAACAACTCAATTTTGATTTTGAAGCCAAGGCCAATCCAAACTCTATCTCCAGCCGCGCAACGCCGACAACGCCGCCAAAGGGCTGGGGTGAACGTGCTGAGGAAGCGGCCCATCTTGATAGGCTTGCTGGCAAAGTAGGAGGTCAAGATGTCGATCCGTTTGCAGCCTGAAGAATCCCAAAGCCCGCAAAGCCGGACAAGCAAAGCCGTACCCCGCGATTTGCCTGATCGGTTTTCTATCAATCCCAGTGACCCACAATTATTGGCGTCACTCAAACGCCGTGCAAAAGCATCAGGTCAGTCTGTCAGCCGTATCGCTGAACAAGCCATTCAACGCGGTCTGGGTCGTAGCATCAGTGGCGAGCTTGATCCTATCGAAACCATGGCTGTGACACTGCGTGATTTTCGCCGTGTCACAGAACGCGATCTGGCTTTCATGCTCGAATTGATTGCCGAGCTTGGTTTTGATTTGTTTCAACGCTTACCCCGCTCCCCCTTCGAAAATGATTCCACTATGCGCCAAGCCGCAGCAGCAGATTTGGATATGTTGCTGGACCGTGTTGCCGCGCGCCATGTGCAAGGCCGCAAAGCCACACTCAAAGAAGCGGCTAATAGCGATACACCACCAAAAGCCAAATCCACCTCCAAATTGGCAGGGCAATAAGATGGCTAAGCTCGGTGATCATCCTATTATTGCCGAGCGTCGCCTTGAGGCACTGCGCCATGCGTTGGGGCCATCAGCCCTTGCAGCATTGATTGATCCAGATGTTGTCGAGATTCTTGCAAATCCAGACGGGCAATTGATCCTCGACAAGATTGGTGGGGGACGAGTTGCAACTGGCGAAACGTTGTCACCCGAAGCGCGCGACCGCGTGATCCGCCTGATTGCTGATTATGTTGGTGAACCGGTGTTGCCAGAAGACCCCAGACTTTCGGGTGTGTTGCCCGATACGGGCGAGCGCTTCCAAGGGGTGCTGCCACCAGTCAGCCGCGCACCTACATTTTCGATCCGCAAACGTCCTGCGCGTATTTTCACCTTGGACGACTATCTGGCCGAGGGTATTTTGAGCCAAAGGCAGAAAGCCTTGATTGAAGCCGCTGCAACGGACCGCAAGAACATCTTGATCTCTGGCGGAACATCGTCGGGAAAAACGACACTGGCGAATGCGATCCTTGCATTGCCCGCCTTCACCGACACGCGCGTGATCCTCATTGAAGACACGCCCG
Source organism: Alphaproteobacteria bacterium (assembly GCA_043721175.1). Classification (GTDB taxonomy): domain Bacteria; phylum Pseudomonadota; class Alphaproteobacteria; order Caulobacterales; family Aquidulcibacteraceae; genus Aquidulcibacter. Next base: position 1,235 of record JAYSRI010000045.1, on the reverse strand, counting down.
AATTACAGTGCTCGGCGTGGGATCAAGTGAGCCTACTGACACGTCGCACGCCAAAACTCATTGGCGTTGTCGATCTCGTGCGCGATAGTTTGCGCCTGCGACCTGACCGCATTGTGGTTGGCGAGATGCGCGATGGGGCGGCGGCTTTGGAAACTCTCAAAGCTTGGAACACGGGACATCCGGGTGGGCTGTCAACTATTCATGCTAATAGCGCACAAGATGCGCTTTTCCGTTTGGAAGACCTGACTTCGGAAGTGGCAGCAAGCATCCCACGACGCGCCATCGGTCAGGCGATTGATCTTGTCATTCACATATCTCGCACCCGTGAGGGGCGCCGTGTGGAAGGCCTTATTGAAATTTCGGGAGAGGAGGACGCAAAGTATTTGATGCGCCAAATCGGGTGATCGAACTCATCTGGACAAAGTACAAAATCGCGCGAGCGACCCCTCAAACTATCCTAACCGGACCGTGCTTGCACAGGCCCGGTACGGGCGTGTGAGGCCATCGCGTTAACCCTATAAGCCATTATAATATATGTATTTTCTTGCCTAACTTGGCACACTTTCTGCATAGTCTGGGACAGGACAATATCCGTCCCGATTTGGAGCAAGAACATGACCTCCGTAGTTAGAAAGTCAGATATCGATACTCAAAACGGTGCCATCCAAGGCGTCGCCTCAAAGTCAACTTTGATTGCGGCAACACTTGCCGCCACCCTCATTGCCAGTCCCGCTTTTGCAGGTGGATCGGGCATGCCGTGGGAAGGTCCCCTTCAACAAATCGTTGACAGTTTTACGGGACCAGTTGCCCAAGCGGGCGGTGTCATTGCTGTCACGATATTCGGGCTTGGTGTGGCCTTCTCGGAATCGGGCAGCGGGCTTCGACGCGGTGTCTCCATCCTTTTTGGTGTTGCCATCGCCTTTGCCGCCGCGAGCTTCTTTATGGGCTTCTTTGGTTTTGGAGGCGGGGCCGTCATCGGTTAAACGCCAAAACTGAGAATGTAGGAGATGTGCTATGAGTGCGTTTCATCCGGATCGACCCGAAGGTTATGAATTGCCTTTGGCAGGATCATTGACCCAACCGATATTATTGGCGGGCCTACCGCGTGAATATGCCATCCTCATGGGAACCCTTGCTCTTGTTTTGGGGCTTGCCCTTAAACTTTGGTGGCTCGGCCTGATTTGGTGGGGTGTCGCGCATGCGGTTGGGCTTTGGTTTGCCAAAACTGATCCGCG
>JAYSRI010000044.1:0-2164 GCA_043721175.1 Alphaproteobacteria bacterium | reverse complement strand
AAGGGGCCGTTCCAACCGGCGAAGCCGCTCATCCATTTGAGCACCACATTCAACCTGCTGACAAACAATAAGATCATGAGCCACGCCTTCGCGCCTTCATGCCATCACGCCTTTTTTACATGCTTAAAATGACCAGATAGCCCACGGCAAACTGGAAAGTTACACTAAGTTTCCACCTGAACAGGTGCGCGACGCAGACACGGTGTTGACGAGTTAGCTGATTGCAAGCCCTTGCAGCCATTGGGGGGATGACGATGTCAGCACCACGCTGACGTTCGAAATCCTACATTGCAAGCGGCAATTCGATAGCGATCATTTGACATTGGACAAAACGTTGTCCATATTCGCGTCATGCAAACAGTCAGCTATTCCGAAGCCCGCGAAAACCTGAAAGCCGTCATCGATAAGGTGGTGGCCGACCGCGCCCCGCTCGCCATCACGCGCCAACGCGGCGAAGGCGTCGTCATGATTTCCGCCAGCGAATGGGCAGGTATGGAAGAAACCTTATATCTGTTGGCCTCGCCCGCCAACGCGAAGCATCTGCTTGAGGGTATCGAGCGATTGAACGCCGGTGAAGGCGAGGAGCACGAGCTTATCCATCCGTGAAGGTCATATGGGACCGTCAGGCTTGGGCGGAATATGTTGGCTGGCAAGCGCAAGACATGAAGATTATCGCACGTATCAACATGTTCATCGGCGAAGCACAGCGCGATCCCTTTCGCGGAACCGGCAAGCCCGAACCGCTCAAACGCAATCTCAGCGGCTGGTGGTCGAGGCGTATTACAAGCGAACACCGGCTGGTATATCGCGTAAGCGGAACCGGCGACACACAGGCGTTAGAGATACTAAGCTGCCGGTATCATTACTGACAGACCCGCAGAAAACTGCGCAAGTTCACAGTCAAATCACATGATTTAAGCAATACAAAATCCAGTGCATTTACCGGACAGCTCAAGCTATTTTTTGTAAAAAAGGCGCGACGGCACAAAGCCGCAAAGGGATCGGGCAAACCGGCGAAGCCGCTCAGTCATCTAAGCACGGTGTTCGGACCATCGCCAGATATTAAATTGGCGCACCACCTCTTCGCGCCTTTGTGCCTTTGCGCCTTTTTTACATTTATTAAGACGGTTAGACGGCAACGAACGTCGGAAATTAACACTAAGTTCTCACCTGAAACGGGTGCGCCACGCAGTGCGTTGTTTGTCGTATTAGCTGATTGCAAGCCCTTGCAGCCATTGGGCGGATGACAATGTGAGAGCTATGATGACATCCGAAATCCTACATTGCAAGCAACAGCTCTAGGACAACAATTAGTATTGTGTCTCCGGAATTGCTGAAATAACGAAATCTTAGAATTTTTCGTTTACGGTCAAAACTCAATTCGACCAAAGGTTCAGCTATGAAAATAAAAATATTTGGCGTCGGCTGCTTTGGAATTATGACAGTAATAGCGATGGAAACTATGGCGTTTATAAGTGATCCTGTGCAATTCATCGGCGTACTTATACAACTTTTTGACCCCGATATTTTTAAGAAATAAATGCTAATTTAATCTATTGTTTAGTCAAATCACGGTACTATTTTTTCATTCTGGCGTATGCTAATTTGCCGCTGATACAACTTCTTAGCTGGGCAGTTCGGAACTCAGGGGACACAACACTTAATTCCTGCGATCGGCTCACCGCTTACAACCCGCCGACCGCGCTTGCAGCATTTCGCGGCGGAGTATTGCGTTCATACGAGTTTGATACCCCCGGCCTTCCGATTTCAGCCACGCAAGAACGTCCTTGTCGAGGCTGGCGGTAATCTGTGCTTTCACGGGCCGGTAGTGCTTGCCACGAACCGCATTTTTCCAGTCTTCGGGGCCTAGCTCGGGAAGGTCGCCAAGGTCGATATCGCTATCGGGCCGTGCGGCGAGCGCCGCAAGCCGGTCCTCGTCTGCCTGCGTCAGCGGCGGCAAGTCCTTCAGCTTCATGCTAGTAATTTTCTCGCTCATAATCATGCCTTTCATGCCTTGTCGCTGTTCGCGCCGAAATGATGCGGATCGTTTCCTGACCGTCATTCGTCCGGTATGTATGCGCGACCACCATCACCGCTATATTCCCAACCCTGCCATAAGCGCGCCATCGCTCTTCGCCGTTCACATACCTGTCGGGTAGAAGGA
>JAYSRI010000043.1:0-2165 GCA_043721175.1 Alphaproteobacteria bacterium | reverse complement strand
CCGATTATGGGACACCCAAACCTCGGCCACTTATGAGGCCATGGCACATGATATCATAACCAAAAGCCGCGCCCGCCCGCCACCGTTGCCACCCCGCCGCCGACATGGGCCGTCCATCCTCGTGGTGGGCGGATACGAGCCGTGGGCGCGAGGGAGCTGACCCTTCAAGTCGTAACAAAAACGGTGGCAGGTGCGAACTAGAATAACGAATAAGTCAGTCACATACGTGCTTTGGTGCAGGCTCTGCTGCACGCAAAACGCTGCGTTGAACCGTTCCTAAAAGTCTTTGTTGGCGGCCTTGTATCGATCCTATTGTGAGTTTCCGTCGCATCGTGGCTGGGGGTAGCCTGTCGGATCCATCACTCCAGATCGCCGTGCTTCATTTCTAAAGCACATCAGGTCGATCTAGCATTTGAAGATAGAGCCTACGTGGCCCAAGAAAATCTGTTTCAGGTTTTGCGCGCGATACTTTAGACATCTGCAACACTCGGCGGAAACGAACACCATGAAGTGCTCCATCACTTGTACACTCGCCCTCCTCGCTCTTTCAGCTTGCGGTCAGCCAGCCGGTGATCCAAGCCATGAAATTCTTGCGACCTCGAAGCTGACAATTGGTGCGATTGTTGAGCTCCAAACGTCACCAAGCCTGAAAAGTGGATCATTAGCGGACGCCGCCCGTGAGTGGCAGAATGCTGGTTGGCACGGCGTTGATCCAAGCGCGTGCATGGGGAAAATGAAAACTGCTGGCGGACCTGTATCGGCCTATGAATACCGCGTTATAGGCTATGAGCCCGACAAAATTCCGACCTACAATCTGCGCATCTGCGCTGTCCAAGAAAATAGTCCCAAGCGCGTTGCGGCAATTGGCTATGTCGTGTCTAGTGAAGCGGCAACGGTCGTCAAACCTTGAGTCAATTTCCTATGCCTATAACTGGCCTCATTTCCCTTGGTCCAATCTTTGGCCTAAGCGCCGCGCAAGCCGACTATGCGCTCGAGCTTGCTTATCATGGCTGGGCGGGGGCATGGATTGCGCAAGAGCATCCCGTCCAGCCCTTGATGAAGACGCTGTGGCAAGATCGCGCCGTTTTAAGCGATGCGCAGGTGTTTTGCGTGCTTCATACCATGCTAGCAAAGGCCTGCGACGATTGGGAAGGGCCAATCTTGACCGATTATTCGTGCGATGACGCAAAAGCTGCATTCGCCGCGCTGAAATTTGAGACCAACACCGGTTCGGTCCAAGCCATTGACCATGTACAAATTGCTATCCCAATTGGTGGCGAGGCGGCCGCGATCCCGTTTTACCGCGATCTATTGGGCCTTACACAAGTCCCCAAGCCACCGACCATGGCCGCACGCCGTGGCGCTTGGTATGAAAGTGGCCACGTGAAAGTGCATTTGGGAGTGGAAGTCGACTTTCGCGCCAATGACAAAGCCCATGTAGCGTTTTCCGTTGAGGATGTCGCAACACTTGCGCGCAAGGCCACCCATATGGGCTTTAGGGTCAAGCATGACAACGACTTGCCGGGATACACCCGCGCCTTTGTCTATGACCCGTTTGGTAACCGGATCGAGATTTTGCGACTAAAAGATCGCGCGATAATCTGACTCAGATTTAACACGGCATGTAGCCTATGTCTTAAAGTGCTAGATCGACCCGATGTGCTTCATAAATGAAGCACATCGATTTCAGCGCGGCGTGAGGCGATTTAGGCGCAGTCGCGCAATGCAGCCAGACGTTGTGCGACCTCCGACTGGCGCTGCATAACATCTAGTTCTGCGACTTTTGTCACAGTCTGAGCGTCCGACCGCGTAAAGCCTTGCCCACCGGCACCTTGCATGGCTCGGTCAAATGCGGTTTCAGCGCGGGCTATCTTGCGTTCCATCGCAATGCTTTGTCCGCCAACGATGTTTGCAGCCGCTGGCGCTTCCCGCTGGGCGGTTTCGAAGGCGGCAAGTGATTGCTCCATTTCAAGTTTGCGATTTGAAAGTGCCACCACAAATTCTTCTAGCCGAGTTTCCTCGGCACGGCCAGCTTCTTCGGTGGCCATTAGCGATGGGATTTGGCGTTCAAAATCGAGCTGGCGGGTGATTGCGGCCTCGGCCAGGTCATCGCGTCCTTGTTCGAGCGCGAATTTGGCTTTCTGGGTCAGTTTTTCGACGTGCTC
>JAYSRI010000042.1:0-2165 GCA_043721175.1 Alphaproteobacteria bacterium | reverse complement strand
TCGCCGATAGCTCAAGGGAACGCCGCGCAATTTCACGTGGATAGACCGGGGCCTGATCCACCGTTCCGTCGCCCATTTTTTCGTCAGCAATCAAGCGGTGTTTCTTATCGAGGAATAAAACGCGAAATTCCTCCCGCGTTGCCCCTTCAAGTCGCAGTTTCAAATAATTCAGAACACTGGACCATGACGAAAGTATGGGCTGCGCAGAGACTTCCTCACGCACTGTGCGCACTAAAAGCGCATGCACGGCCTTGAGGTGGATCGCGACAGCTTCCCCCACGCCTGCTACTTGCATCAAGTCTGGCAAAGGAGCGCCAATCACGCCATTCAAACTACGAAAACGCGCCAGCAATGTGCGGGCAATTTCCTTTGTATCGCGGCGCACAATCACGCCAAACAATAACAGCTCAAGCATCTCATGATCGGCTAGACCGTCCTCACCCGTGCGCAAAAACCTTGCGCGCAGACGATCACGATGCCCTTCTAAGTGATTTTTGGAGCTATCATTTAACGCCATCGCACCACCATTAAACGGGTTGATTGAGGGTATGCGGTGTATCTAATCCCCTAGGCGATAACGTAAAAATTTCGCAACCAGTTTCCGTCACGCCGATCGAATGCTCATATTGAGCTGACAACGTTCTATCCTTGGTGACCGCTGTCCAGCCATCAGGCAGAACGGTGACGGCAAAACGACCGATATTAATCATGGGTTCAATGGTGAAGAACATGCCCGCCCGCAATTCTGGACCCGTCCCCGGTTTGCCAAAATGCACAATATTGGGGTTGTCATGAAAGACTTTTCCAAGCCCATGACCACAAAAGTCGCGCACAACCGAGCAGCGCTGACCCTCGGCATAGGACTGGATCGCATGGCCGATATCGCCCACCGTCGCGCCGGGTTTTACCGCTGCAATGCCGCGTTGCAAAGATTCCCACGTGACATCCATCAAACGTTGGGCTTTGCGTGACACGTCCCCCACGCCATACATGCGCGAATGGTCACCGTGCCAGCCGTCAATGATCACGGTTACGTCGATATTGGCGATATCGCCACTCCGCAATTGTCTGGGGCCTGGGATGCCGTGACACACCACGTGGTTCAGCGAAATACAACTGGTGTGAGCATAACCGCGATAATTCACGCAAGCAGGTGTCCAGCCGTGGTCTAGCACAAAATCACGTGCCAACGCGTCTATGCGCGCCGTCGTGACGCCTTCTTTGACCTCATCGACCAACATATCAAGCACTTCCGCAGCCGCGCGGCCTGCTACTCTCATGCCCTCAAAGGCATCCGAGCCATGAAGTTTAATGGCGTTGTCGTCTCGAAGGTCGGGTGCAAGGGCGGCATTTATATACATTTGATTACCACTAATCTATTTTCCGCGATTTGTGCAGTGGGTGCAGTGTTCGCCAGCTTAGGTGGCGTCCGAGGCAACTTTGGAGGGCCTATCTTCTTGTTCGCTGACAGTTGCTGCAACCGCGATATCCATAGTGACATTGCCCAATGTGCGGAAGATATCGGGAAAGGTTTCTACGGCAACGAGTAAGCCTAATGGCGCAACCGGCACGCCCATAACCAAGCAAATAGGCGCAATCGAGCTGAAGAAACTGATGGAGCCTGGCAGGCTAACAGCACCCAAAGTCGTCGTTGCCCCCGCAGCAATGCCCACAGCGATTTGCATTGGCGTTAATTCAATTCCAAACCACTGCGCGATGTAAAGTGCCACGCCCAAATTCATAGCGGGCCCTGTTGCACGGAAAATCGCGACTGCGATGGGTAGAACGACATCGGCACGTGCAGCTGAAACGCCTAACGCTTGTGTGCCCTTGAGCATGGCAGGCAAGGACGCCAAAGAGGATTGCGTCGAAATAGCAACCGCTTGGGCAGGAAGCGACGCTTTGAGAAAAGCAGGTAAGGATTTTTTGGCCCCAAAAACTGCTAGCCCGAATGACGCCAGCCAAACGACAATGCCGAGACTGGACAGCGTGACAACATAATGAGCCAACGCACCCAAAGCAGCAGCCCCCGCCTTTGCGCCCACAGACAGCGCCAAAGCGAATACGCCGATGGGTGCTAAGGCCAGCACCCAACCGATCATCACGATCATGGTTTCGGCCAATGCCTCAAAAAATCCAGTGATATGTTGACGCTTGGCAGCGGG
>JAYSRI010000041.1:0-5416 GCA_043721175.1 Alphaproteobacteria bacterium | reverse complement strand
TAGTGTCAAACAAAAGTAACCCAACAAACAAGGGCCCAATCGCCAGTAACAGCCCCAACATCAGCTTGGCAAGGATCAGTAGTCCAAGTGTCGATACTAACAGCGTAATCGCTGACAGCCATAGTGCTGTCGCACCAAAAGCTGGCCCACCCTGCAACGCCGAACGCATTTGAATGACAGGCGAAAAGCCCTTCAATAAAGCGGGGTCAGTTCCGGGGGCTGCTTGCAAGACAAGACTGCCAGCTTTGAGGCCTGCGGCAGCGGCATTTGGCCCCTGCCCCGGCTCATCACCGACCAATGCCAAGGCGCTAGCGGACTGAGTAAGTTGATCAAAACTGTATTGTAAGCGGGCGAAAATATCCGCTGGCCCTGTTGTCACAGGCATGGGCATAGCCGCTAAAAGCGAGTTGGCAATCTCGGCTGGTCCGTCAAACAACAACGCAAACACAAGGCTCTGATAACTGGCCCATGATGTCGTCAACATCACGACGGCACCCAATTTGATGGCAATCATCGGCAAGTCCCCGACGCGCAAATCGGTGCGACCCGTGAGAAGCCTGAAACCCAACAACGCTACATAAAGTGTCAGCAAAATCGTCATCACGGCCGTGAGGGTAGAGCCCGGTCCGAAAAAGGCATTATAGCCGCCCTGCACACCTTCACGGATGTTACAGTCAACGGTGTCTAGCAAGCCACGTACGAGGCCGACATCGACGCGAGGAGCGGCACATTGTCCAATCATCGTCGGCCTCCCTTTGTCTGAGCCTTTGGCTGTGCTGTTTGACCGATCAACAAAGGCAACCAAATCGCCGGATCGTCACCATGTAAGGCCCGCAATGCATCCAACTGGCGCACGCTGGCTTCACGTCCCGACAATACAGTCAAAATATCGTCCATGCCATCCAGATTTAACCGCGCAACGACGCTATCGGTGCCATGTTTAATTACAAAACAGCGTGATGTGTCAGGGAGCGCACGCACCAGATCAAGCTCATGGGCTGTCAATCCAAAGCCACGACAATATTCGTCTTCTAGCGCCTTGGGGTTTGGCATGAAGATTTGCGTTGCTGCTTGCTCAATGATCGCCGACGCGATTTGGCTTGAGAGCGCGTCAGATGCACTTTGCGTGGCGAAGCCGACAATGCCATTGCGCTTGCGGATGGTCTTTTCCCAATCGCGAATGCGCGCCACAAAAACCGGATCGTCTAGCGCTTTCCAACCTTCATCGACCACGAGGATCGCGGGCGTCCCATCAAGGCGCTGCTCGACGCAGTGGAATAAATACATCATCGCCGGTGTGCGCAATTCGGGATCATCCAAAATGGACGTCATGTCGATCCCAAGCGTACGGGTGTTTAAGTCAAGGCCGTCAATCTCATTGTCAAACAGCCACGCGCGCGCACCGTCATTAATCCAGGGTTCAAGACGGCTCGCCAAATCGCCAGATACCGGGCGGCGAACCCCTGCAAACAGCTCTGCGACATAACGCAAACGGCGATACCCGGGTGCTTGGTCATAATTGGCGGCAACGGCATCGGCAATTTGGGCTTGCTCGTCGGTTGTGAGTTTCTCGTCGCCACTGGTCACCAATCGCGTCAACCATTGAGTGACAAATGTGCGGTTGGCAGGATTGTCTGGCAAGGCCAGTGGGTTGAGGCCCGACGGTGTGCCATAGCGCAAGGTTTCGTAGCGGCCACCGATTGCACGGATGAAAATCTCCGCGCCGCGATCCTTATCAAATAGCACCAAACGGGGATTAAACTTCACCGCTTGAGCCAGCAAAAAATTCAGCACAACCGTCTTGCCAGACCCCGATGGGCCAATGATCGTGAAATTGCCGAGGTCAGCTTTGTGGAAGTTGAAGTAATAAGGCGTTGCCGAGGTGGTCTCTAAAACACTAACCGCTGGTCCCCACAGATTGCCAGTTTCTTGGCCAACTGGGAAATTATGAAAGCTCGCAAGGCCTGCAAAATTGCCCGTGGAAATGAGGGCACGGCGCGCAATATCTTTGAAATTACCCGGAAACTGCGCCCAAAAAGCGGACTCCAGATTAACGTCTTCACGAACCGAAATGATGCCTTCTTCGGTAAACGCCGCTTGAACATCGGCTGCAGCACGGTCAAGCTGCGCAAGGCTAGCGGCCTTGATACAAACCGTCATGTGATGCTCACCAAAAGCAGACCGCCCTGCTGACACATCGTCTTTTGCTATCGACAAATCGCGCCGCAAACTAATGGCGTCATCATCCGCAGCCCGCATCCGGCGCAACGCCAAGTTCATGCGATCAAGCGCAATTTGGCGGTCTACAAAGGCAAAGCTCTCGGTTACTGTCATCTCGACAGGTAAGCGCATCAAATCGTCCAGCATGCCCGGCGCTGTGTGGGGTGGATAGTCCTTAATAGAGATCATCGCAGCAAATTGCTCTGGCAGTCCCGGCGCGCCATGCAATTGCACAGCCTCCAAACCAAAGCTGATACGGCGATAAGGAATGTGGTGCCCCAAATCGGTATCAGGCAACAAAACAGGCCGCAACTCACCATTATAAAGATTGGACAAGAACTCCAACGGTTCCGAACACGGTCCATGGCGCGTGTCATAGACACTCAGCAATCGTGCGCCATAAGGGGCCAAAGACGCCATCATCGCATCGCGGGCACTGTCAATCTCACGCAAATCACGCGCGCGCTGAGCGGCGGTTTCTTGAGGCGATGTGCCGCGCAACATGTCCATCGCGCGGTCAACAATCCCCATGCGTCCTGCAGCTGGTCTTCGAATAATCGTTAAGAACAAATCATTGACGAACATCGCTTTGCTATCCAGCCGCTCGCCCCATTGACGATCTAGCTCGGCCGAAAATGCGTCTGGAAAGTCGCTGTCGAGGGATGGCTTAACAGGACTGCGCACCACGTGGTGTACAATGGCAAATCGAGCATGGGCGATTGAGCGCAACATCGTTTCGCGGATTGCCTTGCGGTAGTTGAGGTCTTCGGTATCAGCCGTTTCAAATGCTAATCCGTCAATTTTGATGATTTGCAAGATCATCCCGTCACGAGTTTCGATTGTCGCGTCGTCAATATGACGCGCATACGGCAGTCTTCCACCCGCCGGGGCTTCACGATGAGCAATCTGCGCGAGCGTTGCCAATTGTTTTTGCGGCGTTTTAGTAACGGCCATGATGTCCCGCCTGCATCACCATATCAAGGTGCATACGAGTTGCAGCGCCAAAACGAAAAGTTGGCCACACGGGGCGAACGCGACATACGGGTGATCCAAAGATCTAAAAAGCGCGGCTCATCGCGCGCGGCAATCACGCCAACAAGATGCATCAACAAAGCAGCACCAAAGGCCCAAAATGACTTGGTAACGAGGAAAATTTCTGCCGTGATGATGGCGTTCAAGATGAACCAGTTATAAGTCACACCAGCAAACATCTGGGGCCGTGTCAGTGCGGAAAAGACTGGATCGCGCTCTAGTTGAGCCATCATGCGCCCCTAATAGCCCTGCGCTGCGCCACGAATGCCGCCCACAATTGCTGAAGCACCAAACAGGATAAAACACCCTAGAATTACCATGCCGCCATAGCGCCAATTCATGCGCCCTGTCAGCATCATGAAACCGCATCCTGCAACCGCAATGACGGCGACAGCCGTCGCAACAGCACCCAACAGCGTGCCTTGCACCCAATTTACTGCACCCAAAATCACACCCGAACCCGCAGGATCAAGATTTGCGCTTTGTGCCAACGCCGGGCCTGCAATCATAGCAGCCCACAGCGTCACCATTAGCGCTATGCTTTTTTTGGTATCAAACTTGGTGATCATAGCGTCCTCGTTTAGTTTCGTTAGCGCAATGAGATGCGCTGCGCGATGGAATTCACATAATTTTGCGTCTCGCGATAGGGTGGAATGCCACCATATTGTAGAACAACAGCAGGACCAGCATTATAGGCAGCCAGTGCCAATCGAACATCGCCGTTAAATTGTGTGAGAAGTGCCCGCAGATACGCGACGCCACCTTGTATGTTTTGTTGAGGATCATGCGGGTTGACCCCCATTTGCGCCGCCGTTGCGGGCATTAACTGCATGATGCCAATCGCACCCTTGGGGGAAACAGCGTCACTACGGAAACGCGATTCCTGCCAAGCCACAGCGCGGACGAGTCCGGCGTCTACACTATAGCGACTGGCGGCATCATCAAGATAACCCGCTAAAACAGGGTGCATTTGCACTGGAAAACTGGGCGCATTGGCGTTTGGTGGCGGCGGCAAGGCGTTTGTTAGGGCTGCGCCAGCCAAGGGCGTAGCACCGGTGCCGACAAACAACGTTGGGCCCTTGTAAACAGTAATGCTGCCAGTTGGAGCAATGTCAATAACATCGGCACGAGCGACGTGCGACAGCGAGATCACAAGCCCAATCGCAAGGCCGCAATATCCCTTTGTCACTGTTGAACTCTTCATCACTTGGGCTCTTGCAATTCTACCACACGGCATTTGGGCGTACATGACTGATATGACGATAGTGTGACGTTTCAAAAACGCACGTATTCTACAAGCTAGCTAGAGCCTAGCGTATTACTTCAATGGGAATTTCAACGTCTAAGTCACCCCAAGCGCGATCCGCCGTCATCGCGGTACGACCTTTGACTTGCGCTAGTGCAAGGCACGCGCGGTCGCCAAGTGATAAACCCTTCGCACGGGTTTGTTTGCGCAATGCGCCAGCGATAAGGGCTTGGGGCTCGTCAAAGCCAATTGTCATAGTGAGCAACTCAGCGAGTGCAATGGTAACTTTTTCAGGTGGCATGCCATATTCGCAAAGTTTTGCTGCGACTTCAGATAAGTTAACAGCGCTAATAAGTGAGCTACCCAACAAGCCTTCGACACGTTCTTTGCCAGGTTCATCACGCAAAAACGCGAGGATAGCAGATGCGTCTAAAACATAAAGCTCACTCACTTTCGGCTTCTTCTCTGCGATCAGCGATCAGTTCATCAACAAGCGAGACATGGCGGGGAACATATTCTGCGATCATTGCTTTTGCTGCATCCATTGCTCGCGAGACAGTTCTAATCGTCATAGAAGAGTGTTCCAGTTTCAAAATAACCGCCACGCCCTCCTCAAGCCCCAACTCACGACGCATGGCGACGGGAATGACGAGGCGGCCACCACTGCTCATTTTAACTGTTACGCTGGACATGTGGCGACCTTTTCTGGCTTTCCCGTCGCCAAAATACCACGAACTAAAAAAATGGCAAGATTTATAGAAGTACCATCTACCCTAATTCTACCATAATTTCATCGGCAGCCACAGCAGCACCGGCGACCACATTGACTTTAACTACCTTGCCATCGCGCTCGGCGCGGATGATGTTTTGCATTTTCATAGCTTCGACAATGGCAATTGCTTCGCCAGATTTGATGTC
>JAYSRI010000040.1:0-5424 GCA_043721175.1 Alphaproteobacteria bacterium | reverse complement strand
ATGCCGCCCAAGCTCGGCTCGGCCATTCGCTTTTTCTTGAACTTAACCACATTGGGCGTCGCCCTTTTACTTGCTTATTGGGGTTTACAACTCGCAGCTCAGAATTGGGACGTAACAATGGCTGGCGCACCTTTGCCTGCTGGCATTCGCTACTTGCCCTTTGCAGTCGGTGCCTCAATCATGGCGCTGTTTGCCGTCGAACGGCTAATCTCCTCCAAGTCGAACTAAAGGCAAAGACCTATGGCACTTCTCGCACTCTTCTTGGTCTTCGCGGTCTTTCTCGTTTTAGGCGCGCCTGTAGCAATTGCTTTGATTGTCGCGACTATCTCGGCCGCTTTTGTTGCTGGATTGCCCCCCATTGTTGTGGGTCAACAGGCTGCAGCAGATATAAGTAATGTAGGATTACTCGCGATCCCGCTCTTTGTGTTTGCCGGCGAATTGATGCTGAAAGGCGGCATTTCTGAGCGCATTATCAGTCTTGCGAGCGCACTTGTCGGACGGTTTCGTGGCGGCTTGGCACAGGTCAGTGTTGTTGCGTCTACTTTGTTTGGCGGCGTCTCTGGGTCTGCCATCGCTGACATATCGGCAGTTGGTGGAACAATGATCCCCCAAATGGTACAACGAGGCTATGACCGGGATTATGCGGTCAACGTCACAATTTCTGCTGCTCTGGTAGCCCTTTTGGTACCGCCTTCTCACAACATGATTTTGTACTCTGCCGCGGCAGGCGGTGGTGTATCCATAACGGCATTATTTTCAGCCGGTATCATTCCAGCTTTGTTGCTTGCCCTCTCAGTCATGGCAACAGCCTATATTCTGGCGGTAAAGCGTGGCTATCAAGCGGAGGGCAAAGTCGGTGCCAGTGCGATGTTGCGAACATTCGTCACAGCATTACCAGCGCTTGTTTTGGTGCTAATCATCTTCGTGGGCATCAAAGCGGGGATCTTTACTGCAATCGAAAGCGCTTCAGTTGCAGTCGTCTATGCTGTTTTGGTTACGATTATTGTCTATCGCAGCCTATCAAGCAAAGCTTTCATCGACGCAGCCAAGGGTGCCGCTAAGACCACTGGCTCGGTTTTGTTTGTTATCGGTGCGGCTGGCGCGTTTGGTTGGATGATGGGCTATCTGCAAGTGCCAATGCATGCTGTGGATGCCATGCAAGCCATTGCGCACGATAAGCTCACAGTTTTAGCTCTTATGGTTCTAACCCTCTTAGTACTCGGTACTTTTATGGACCTTGCGCCATTGATCATCATTGCAACGCCGATTTTCTTGCCTGTCGCTAAAGCCTACAACATCGACCCTGTCCACTTTGGCGTTGTGCTTATTTTGGCAGCCGGCATTGGACTGGTCACGCCACCGGTAGGTTCGGTGTTGTTTCTGGGTGCATCGATCGGGAAAATAACTGTGATGGAGGCCGTCCGTGGGATGTGGCCATTCTATGTCGCTGCCTTGTTCGTGCTAGCGCTCGTCATGGTGTTTCCACAGCTTTCGCTTTGGTTGCCAAGCTTGGTCGCCTAGTTAGGGTGCTAACGCGTTCATCCAGTCTTCGATATTGGTAACCCCATCGCCATTAGCATCGCGTGCTGCATCACTTGGGTCTGATGGATTGAGACGGTTGCGGCGTTCCCAATCGTCAGGCATGCCGTCGCCGTCGGTATCGATGCGCGCAGTCCCAGCAGCGAGAGCGGGCCAGCCACCAACATCTGCTTGCGAATTGATGATCCTGCCGGTTCTCGTTCTGACACTTTCAACAACACGTGCATCCACAGCATCTCGCCGCAATGAGGCACCTGCGCGTGCAAGCACTGCCTGTTCAGCAACATGCGCATTGGCGGCAGCTAAGTTGGCATTCTCAAAAGGTGTTGAGCTGAAATAATCTCCAACAGGTCGCTTGAGACGAACAATTGTGTCCGTAGGAACCAGTTGCCCATTCATGGCGTTACCAGAAAAGTGAGCACGTGTACCAGTGCTGGTTTCTAAGAAAGCCAAAGCCGAGAGCGAGTTGGTGCCCGTTCGATACGAATTGCCTCTGAAATTATAGCGGCTGATGGCATTTGTGTCGGCATTATACCCTGAACCATCATTTCTGCCGCCGCCCCAGTTGTAAAATACATTATTGGTAAAATCGAAGGTTGGCCCAACTGGATCAGCAATGGGGTCAGCAAAATTACCGGGGCGTGGCATGCGGGCACGGTGGTGAGCCCATAAATTATGATGGAAACTATAGCGCGATCCGGCTGACCCGCGCACCAAAGACCCGTATCCATGCGCCCCTTTGGAATGGACCGACTGATCAAGCGATTCTGAAATAATGCTCCATTGGACCGTGACATTATTGAGTTGCTTTTCACCCAAAGTCATTTGCTGCGCCACGGAGAAAGCTTCGTCTGTCGACCAAGATGCCGAGCAATGATCAATGATGATGTTTTGCCCTGCAGCCACCGAGATTGCATCAGCCTCAACGCGACTAACATCGCCAACTCGAACGCGGATATAGCGAATGATGACTTCACTGGCCTCAACGACCAATTCGTGTCCTCCCAACGCAATGCCGTCACCGGGGGCTGTTTGCCCCGCGATCGTGATATTGGGATTACGGATCTTCAGCGCACTTTGCAGCATGATCGTTCCGCCCGTCTCGAAAATCACAATCCGTGGACCCCTTGCGTCGATGGCCGCCCGCAGGCTGCCCGGACCTGTGTCATTGAGGTTGGTAACCTTCAAAACCCGGCCACTCCGACCGCCACTCGTGAACGCACCAAAGCCTTCAGCACTGGGAAACGCACGAACAGAAGGAGGAGCCGCCAAAGCGCTGTAGCTTCCCGCAAGCCCTGAAATTAGAAGCAAAGTGACAATGAACCGGCGTGCCATCAGGTCCCCCATTGTGTGAAGGGAACAGACGCAAACAATGCCCGCTCCGCCCCACGCGGATCATTCTCCACCCGTGTTTCAGTATCGAAAATCATGGTCTGACGTTTGGCCAAACTATAGCGAGGCCAAGCGGCCATTCCCGAAACGTGAGGGCGACCGGTTCGTGCAAGGGCAACTAGGGCACCTGCCAGTTCATGGCTGACTTTGCGGGCTGCGGGTCCGGTGCCAGTCATTTCGCCGGAAGCCTGCAGATTTTTGAAAGCAAAAGGAATATCTAGAGTGTGATAAGCACCCCATTTGCCGCCATCCTCCGGGCTGGGCAAATCAAAGCGATACACCCATGTTGGAGCGCCCTGGCGTGCACGCACATCCGCTTCTTCCACTTGTCCGCGCCAGGAACGTGCGGCGGTGGTTGCTGCGAAGAACAAATCCGAAGCGGAAATTCCCGGATAGGCGTTTTGATAGGTCGAGACAACCGTTTGCGGCGCGATATCGGTTCGCATGTGCCTCGCGAGCCATTCCGGCAGTTCGTCGAACGACAAGTTAAAGGCCTTTGGCGATGATCGGCCAATCAGATTGCGCGTTTCTGATTTCATGTTGCCCAAGATCATTGCAATCCCGGCCGACTGTGGCGGCACGTCTGGCCAAAACGGATGTCGGATCAACATGCGTTGATCGACAACTGGACCAAAATAGAGCTTTTGCTCGCTATTTTGTGGATCGGCGATCCCAAGCGCTTCAATCATGCGTTCACTTGGCACATCAAGCAAACCTGGGACAGATACTTGAAGGGCATCGCAATAGGCGCGCGCGCGCTTTGTGGCGTTTAAGGGACCAGACGCCGTCACCTGCTGGCCACTCATCGTTGCGACAGCATGAAACAAGCCAGCAGCAGCGGGCGTGGCCATCAGCGTTGCGATCTTTGCCCCGCCTCCCGACTGGCCAAACAGCATAAGCCTTCCAGCATCGCCACCAAAACGAGCGCAATTGGCTGCCAGCCACCCAAGCGCCAGGATTAAATCCCATTGGCCTGCATTGCCGCTGTCAGGTCTAAAACCTGGTAACAATTGCTCAAGATAAAGATAGCCAAACGCGTTTAAACGATGATTGAGCGTAACAACGACTACATTATGCTCTTCTGCTAGCCGCGCGCCATCAGTTAGTGGAGACGTACCGGAGCCAGTATTGTAAGCGCCGCCGTGAATATAAACCATGACCGGCAACTGAGCCCGTGGGTCGAGGCTCGGCGTCCAAATATTTAAGAACAGGCAGTCTTCTGACTGGTTGGGCTCACTGCCTGCTTGAGGGCACGCTGGCCCGTAGTCAAAAGAGTCAACAATGTCTCGCCATGGTGTGGGAGCTTTGGGTCTTGCAAACCGCGTTTGGGCCGTATTGGCCCCGTAGCGAACACCTTTGAAAATGTTCACGCCTTGGCTTTTCTGTCCACGGATTGGTCCATGGGTGGTCTGAACGACAGGGGCACCATTGTCGGCCGATGCCGACTGCCAACTTAACCCGCTCACTAAACCTGAACCAAGCAGCAACCTTCGAGAAATGGCCGCTTCTGAGGCCGCGGAGCCCCCTATCATGGAGGTCGGGCTAGCGCTTGACATCTAGGCACCCACCAGCAGCGATTTGGTTGACCTCATCTGGATTGGTCAGGTTGAAGTCTCCTGGAATTGAGTGCTTTATAACGCCTGAAGCGACTGCAAACTCTAGACATTCTTGAGGTGGCAAGCCGTTGATCAAGCCATGCAATATGCCAGCAGCAAAGGCATCGCCCGCTCCGATACGATCAACTATCCCTTCAAGTTGGTGAACTTTTGATACCCAACGCTGGGAACCAGAAACCAATTCTCCCGACAGGCTTTGTTGTGTTATCGACTCCAAAGTTCGTGTTGTGGCCGCAATCCATTCAAGGCGGGGAAAAACCTCAAAAGCGCGCTTGTAGGCAGCTTCTCTTGATTGGAAACCTTCGCCCAATATCAGTGCAATATCGAGTTCATTGATAAAAGCCAAAGTGGCATGGGACAGGATGCTCCGCAGGGTTTGTGGCCCATTGCCTCCCCAACTCGCCCACAGCTGTGCCCGATAATTGCCGTCAAAGGAAACTTTGACGCCGCGTGATACAGCTGCTTCGACCAATAAAAGCGAAGCTTTTGAAGCATTTTCACTTACTGCTGGTGTGATGCCAGTGACATGGACCCAATCTGTACCATCAAGGATCGCATCAAGATATAAGGCTCCTGGAGTCGCGCACGCAAAGGCGCTGTTTGCGCGATCATAAAGCACTGTGGACGGTCGACTGACTGCGCCCGTCGTTAAGAAGTAAAGCCCCATCCGGCCAGAAGTTATTCGGACGTTCTGTGTTTCGACACCGTGTTTTCGAAGCTCCCCAATAGCCGCATGGCCAAGTTCATTATCAGCCACAACGCTGGCCATACAACTAGTGTGGCCAAATCGGGCAAGATTTACCGCGACGTTGGCTTCCGCGCCGCCAATCGCAACATTCAGTGCTGGAGATTGTAGAAGCCGTTGTTGCCCTGGCGC
>JAYSRI010000039.1:0-2184 GCA_043721175.1 Alphaproteobacteria bacterium | reverse complement strand
TTATAATGCCCGCCTTGCCGGTGGTGTCGATATTGTCGGCATCTCGAACTTCTCGACATTTCTGAAAAACACTCAAGGCTATCGCCGTGATTTGCGCCGCGTCGAGTATGGTGACGAGCGTGAGCCAGCTATGGCAACGTTTCATGAGCGCATCGCGCCGCTGAACAACGCTGCAAAAATCACTAAGCCCCTATTTGTGATCCAAGGGGCCAATGATCCCCGCGTACCGATTTCTGAGGCCGACCAAATCGTCTCACGTGTCCGCGGCAATGGCGGCGAAGTCTGGTACATGGTGGCCAAAGATGAAGGCCATGGCTTTGCGAAAAAAGTGAACCGCGACGCGCAACGTGAAGCTGAAACTTTGTTCTTCCGCAAAGTATTTGGCGCAAACTAATAAGGAGCTGGCGGTTAGGCTTGCTCAAAAGCGTTGAGCGGCCTAATCCATACCCATGGCAGATAAACCCGTATTTCTCGATTTCGAGAAGCCCATCGCTGAACTCGAAAAAAAGATCGACGAGCTGACAGTCACAGCCGAAAAAAGCGGTGCGTCAAATGTGCGTGCCGAGATCAGCAAATTGCGCGAGAAGGCCAATCGTGCGCTGTCTGATCTTTACCTCAATCTAGACCCGTGGAAACGCACCCAAGTTGCACGCCACCCCGACCGCCCGCACTTTGTGGACTATGTTGAGACGCTGATCACCGATTATGTCGAGATGGCGGGTGACCGCAAATTTGGCGAGGATGCTGCGATACTGGGCGGGATGGGGCGGTTTCGTGGCCGACGTGTCGTTGTGCTGGGTCATGAAAAAGGCCGCACAACACCAGAACGTCTCAAGCATAATTTCGGCATGGGTCGCCCGGAAGGTTATCGGAAAGCGGTTCGCCTGATGGACTTGGCCGAGCGGTTTGGTCTTGCGGTCGTGACGTTTGTCGATACCGCAGGTGCGTTTCCTGGCCTAGACGCCGAAGCGCGCGGACAGGCAGAGGCAATTGCGCGAGCGACCGAGCGTTGTTTGACGCTGGGCGTGCCGATGATTGCAGTTGTAACGGGTGAAGGTGGCTCAGGTGGCGCTGTCGCCATTGCCGCCGCTAATACGGTCTTAATGCTGGAAAACTCGGTCTATTCGGTGATCTCTCCCGAGGGTGCCGCTTCAATACTGTATCGTTCCGCAGACCGCGCCAAAGATGCTGCAACCGCCATGAAGATTACAGCACCTGATTTGCTGGGGCTTGGTGTGATTGATGGCATCATTCCTGAGCCATTGGGCGGCGCACACCGTGCCCGCGCTGGTGCGATGAAAGCCGTTGGTGACGCTATCGAAAAGGCGTTGTTTAGCCTCGTTGACCTCAGTGGCGACGCGCTACGTGCCCATCGGCGAGAACGCTTTTACCGTATTGGCCGCTCACTATCTGAGGTGTAATCGTCATCTTACTTCTGCACTAGATCATTGCGTCGTCATGGCGGGGCTGCCTAAAGATTAGCCGATGAATGTCAAATTAAACGCCGCTGTCGAACGCCTGCTTGAACGGGCCAAAATCCTTGGTGCCGATGGGGCCGATGCAGGATGTGTTGAACGCAAGAGCCTGTCTGCTTCTGTGCGGCTAGGAAAACTTGAAGGCGTCGAAAGCGAAGAAAGTCGCTCGGCTGGCTTACGTGTTCTCATCGGGAAAAAGCAGGC
The DNA here is from genome assembly GCA_043721175.1 of Alphaproteobacteria bacterium. Lineage (GTDB taxonomy): Bacteria > Pseudomonadota > Alphaproteobacteria > Caulobacterales > Aquidulcibacteraceae > Aquidulcibacter. The sequence goes on along the minus strand of JAYSRI010000039.1, from coordinate 505 downwards.
TGGCGCCTCAACCACTGATTTTAGCGTTGCCGCCCTTGATGCACTCGCAGAGCGCGTGATCGCGATGGCCAAGGCTGCACCCGAAGATCCCTATTGCGCGATCCCCGATGCATCCGAACTCACGCGGGTACAAATTGATCTGGGCCTTTGGGATGAAACCCAGCCCGATATCGCCAAGCTGGAGGAGCGCGCCTTGGCCTGTGAGGAGGGTGCACTAGCTGTCAAAGGCGTGACTAATTCTGGCGGTTGTGGCGCTGATTGGGGTGGCTCGGGCGTGCTTTACGGCGCGAGCAATGGCTTTCGCGGCTATTATCGTGGCACCTCGTGGGGGCTTGGTTTGTCGGCTATTGCTGGAGAAGGCGATGGCATGGAGCGCGATTGGAACAGCGATTCGTCGCGCTTCCTGTCAGGCCTTCGAGACCCTGCGGGCATTGGCAAAGAAGCAGGCGAAAGAGCGATTGCGCGATTGGGTGCGACCAAACTTGAAACCTGCACAGCACCGGTG
>JAYSRI010000038.1:0-5442 GCA_043721175.1 Alphaproteobacteria bacterium | reverse complement strand
TGGTAATGATGAGGTCGGGAGTTCAATCCTCCCCTGTGGCACCAGTTGTTGAGTGTTTGACGCAGTAGAGTGATGGAAACAGTGTTGGGGCGTTTGCTTCTCATTGCGCAGGAATTTTGGGCCTTATTATTATGTTGTTTTGGTTGGCAAGCGGGAACTCGCCGTTACGACTGATCGCCAGACGCGCCAAAGCGCCGTGCTCCAAATGGGGTGCATCGAATTGCTATAACACCAGCGGCCCGTTGAAATCCTTCACTTACGACACCGAGTGTTGTGATCCCCGCCGCAGTGAAACGTAGCGTAACGAAGAACGGGGAACCCGTAAAATTTGAGCGTGCAACCCGATGAGGTCCCCGATCGTCTCTACGCTGCGCTACGTTTGTCGGGGAAGACATTCTGTAGAAAACGAGTTGTTTCACTAGGCATCCGCTATAACACCCCGAAATTTTACAAGAATGTTACTCAGATTTTCGTCGTTTGACCTAAGAGCGGAGTGAACCACCGCGTTCCAGATACCGGATCGCCGTCAACACATGCGCACGCACACCCAATGGCAAAACTGCCTCGTTGACGTCAAATTGAGGTGAATGATTGGCGGGTGAATTTTCTTCTGAGACGCCATCTTTGCTGGCACCCAAATGATAAAATACGCCAGGAATTTGCAATTGGTAGGCGGCAAAGTCTTCAGCCCCCGTGGCGGGGCGGCGGTTAATATCAACTTTTCCTGTACCCGCAGCTTCCTCTAAAGATGAGAAGGTTGCGCGCGCTAACGCCTCATTATTGAACGTCACCGGATTGCCGCCATTGGGGTTGCCGCTGTTAAAAATAACCTCGGCCCGTGCGCCATAGCTGGCAGCCAAACCTGCGACCGACTGGCGCATACGTTCTTGAATGGCGAGACGCTGTGTGCGGTCAAACGTGCGCAAGGTGCCGGTCATTTCGAGTGTTTCAGGAATGATGTTGTTGCGCACCCCGCCATGAATTGTCGCGACGGTCAGTATAGTGGGCGTGGCAGTAACATCGACTGTACGGGCCGCGAGGCGGTTAAAGTCCTGCACGATAGCTGCTTGCAAGGAAATGATGTCAATGCCGCCCCAAGGCACAGCGCCATGGGTTTGCTTGCCTGTTAGTTTGATTTCATAGCGATCTGACCCCGCCATAAAACCACCGGGGCGATAAAAAATACTACCCGGTGTGCCGGGTACCACATGGAGTCCAAAAATCGCGCTGGGTGCAGGGTTCGCGAGAGCGCCTTCCTTGATCATCAAAGGTGCACCACCTTCTTCCCCCGGTGGAGCGCCTTCTTCTGCAGGTTGGAACAAAAATACAATGGTGCCGGGGATGCGGGCCTTCATACCCGCCAGCACACTTGCTGCCCCCATCAGCATGGCAACGTGGGCATCGTGTCCGCAAGCGTGAGCCACGGGGACACGGTTTCCAAGATACTCGCCCGTTTGCTTGGACGCGAATGACAGACCGGTTGCTTCCAGAACGGGAAGCCCGTCCATGTCGGCGCGTAAGGCCACCACAGGGCCAGGTTTGCCACCCCGCAACACGGCCACGACACCGGTTTTTGCAACGTTCTCGCGCACGTCAAACCCGAGACTGCGCAAGTGGGCAGCGACCAAAGCACCGGTGCGGGTTTCGCGGTTTGAAAGTTCCGCATGTTCGTGAATGTCGCGTCGCCACGCGACAACCTGCGGCGTTATCGCGCTCGCGGCGGCGGCTATGTCGACGGCACTAATGGGTGTTACAACACCAAGTCTAGTCGCTGGCACGCGTGCGGCACCAAGTGTGGATAAGGCCAAAAGGACGGCGGCGGCGCGGCTGGCTATTTTTGCGTTCATCGAGCCATGATTAAGCGCGAAAAAGGCTGTGTCAATGATGCTTGAACCTTCACTGACGTTGCGACTTGAAACAGCGAACTGCGCTTTTGGTGGTAATTTATACGAGGGGCCCCATGATATGACGCAGGAAACAATCGCTTGAATGGCGCGGATCGCGACTTACCAAAGTCGCTTAGCGAACACAGGCGTTTGGGAGTATTCGTTGGCGCATGATCATAGGGCGACCTCGGTAGGTCGCGTTCCACTCTGCCACCAATACTATGTGTCATTTCCAAGGGCTGTTGGTATTATACGTAGCCGAAAAGTAGCTCTACTAAGCCAAAGCCTTCTGCAATAACCGTCCCCGACGAGACGCTTGGTGGGATAAATCACCATGCGCACAATACTGTCAATCTTGACCTTTTTCCCTTTGAGCCATACCTAGGGCTTATGACCTTACGCCCGATCCTAACCGTACCAAGCCAGATCCTGAAACAAATATCCAAGCCCGTCACGGCTGTGGACGATGATGTACGCGCGCTGATGGATGACATGCTTGCCAGCATGTATGACGCCAAAGGCATTGGCCTCGCCGCGGTACAAATCGGTGAACCAGTCCGTGTCATTGTGATGGACCTCGAGTGGGGAAAAGAAGATACGCCTGAGCATTTCGCACCGCGTTTTTTCGCCAATCCCGAAATCGTTTGGGCTAGCGAAGAAACCAACATTTATGATGAAGGGTGTTTGTCGGTTCCTGAATATTATGACGGTATTGAGCGTCCGGCCAAGGTGCGTTTGCGCTATCTAAACCGCGACAACGAGACGATTGAGGAAGATTGCGACGGCATGTTTGCAACCTGCATCCAACATGAAATGGACCATCTTGAAGGCATATTGTTCATCGACCACCTGTCGCGGTTGCGTCGGGATCGCGCGCTCGCCAAGGTGAAAAAAGTGTTGCGGATGGCTGCGGCAGACTAAGCCGATGCGTTTGGTCTTTATGGGCTCACCCACATTTGCATTGCCAACTTTGAAGGCGCTGATTGATGCTGGGCACCAGATTGCCTGCATTTATTCCCAGCCGCCAAAGCCTGCCGGTCGGGGCAAGGCGCTACGCCCAACACCCGTGCATGATTTCGGGCTTGTGAACAACATTGAGGTGCGCACGCCGGCAAGTCTCAAGTCGGAAGCAGCCAAGGCTGACTTTCAAGCCATTGGTGCCGACGCCGCCATCGTGGTGGCTTATGGTTTAATCCTACCGCAAACTATTCTGGACGCGCCGAAACTGGGTTGTTTTAATCTGCATGGCTCGCTTCTGCCGCGTTGGCGCGGCGCGGCACCGATGCAACGTGCTATTGAGGCGGGTGACGAGTTAACAGGCGTACAGGTGATGGCGATGGAAGCGGGCCTTGATACTGGTGGGGTCTATGCCACTGCGACAACGCCAATTTCCAGCCAAGATACGACAGGAACCCTTCATGATCGACTGGCCCACCTTGGTGCTCAATTGATGGTCGATAGTCTGCCACAAATTGCTAGCCAGACTCTGCCATGCCGACCTCAAGCCAGTGAAGGCGTCACGTATGCAGCCAAGATTGATCGCGGCGAAACGCGGGTGGACTGGTCGCAAGACGGGAAACAGATTGACCAAAAAGTGCGCGCTTTTTCGCCGTTTCCCGGCGCGTGGTGCCTTTTGCCGGATGGCGGACGTGCTAAAATTCTCATGACCTCGCTTGGCGAACAAGGGGGCGACGTTGGAAATGTGCTGGATGGGCAATTGCTTGTCGCATGTGGCACAGGCAGCATCAGGATTTTGTCCCTGCAGCGCGAAGGCAAGAGCGTGATGACTGCATCTGATTTTTTACGCGGCACCAATATTGGCAAAGGTGCACGTTTTCAATAAGCGCTAGAGCTATGACCCAATGTTCGAATTTTTCAACCATTGAACCGGTACCAGAATTTGGACCAAACTTGGGAGTAGAGTTGGGCGTAGGTACGCCGCCTGCCCAAACCGCTATTTCCACCGATTTGGTTCGCGCCTTGATCGGCGAACAACACCCTGACTTGGCGCATCTGCCCGTAACCTATGTAGCGGAAGGTTGGGACAATGCCATGTACCGCATCGGCGATGAACTTTGCGCGCGCATGCCAAGGCGTCATATTGCCGAAGATTTGCTTAAGCTCGAACAACAATGGCTTGGGCAATTTGCGTCCCGACTACCGGTTCCCATTCCCGCGATGGTGCGGGCCGGTAAACCTGGTTTGGGTTATCCATGGGTGTGGAGCATTCTGCCTTGGATGCGCGGTGAGCCCGTTGGAACTGGTCGACTGGATGAAGATGAGGGTGTTGCACTTGCGCACTTCCTCAAAGCGCTGCATCTGCCAGCGCCAAAAGATGCGCCAATAAGCGATTGTCGCGGTGGCCCGCTGTTGACAAGGGCCACGATGGTGGCCTTTCGCGCTGCCCGTTTAGCACCAGACTATGGCTGGATGATCCGAAGTATCATGCCGATCTGGGACGATGCCATCGCCGCACCTGATGACGCCGCGCCCGTTTGGCTACATGGCGATTTACACCCGCGCAATGTTTTGATGCAGGCCGGAAAGTTGAGCGCGGTGATTGATTGGGGTGATATGTGCGCAGGCGATCCCGCCACCGATCTGGCGGCCCTATGGCTGTTGTTGCCCTCAATCCAAAGCCGGAAACTCGCCATTGATGTTTATCGCCCCAGCGCTGCGACATTGCGGCGAGCAAGAGGGTGGGCGATTACATGGGGGCTGTTGTTGCTTGATACGGGCCGCGTTGATAACCAAGAACACGCCCGTATCGGCGACGTAATTTTACAGCAAGTCTTGTTGGGGTGAGCGACAGAGGCAAAGTGTGAGCTGCCGTTTTCTCACACGGTGCCCATGACCCTGGGCGCGGTCAGCTTTCGCCTCTGGAGGTTGCTTGCACAACTGGCCTTCCCCTCTGTCAGCGCTTAGGATAAACCAAATTGGCTATGTTTACCAATATTGTTCAAGACGACCGTGTGTCTAAGCTCGCAGGTGCGCCAATCGGGGGCAAGGCGATCCTCACACTTCTTTGCCAGTTTCCTTCATGATCACTTGGCCTGTCGATCCCGTTATTTATGGACAATATTTAGTGCTGGCTGCTGGTATGGCAGTCGCACCGGGACCCGCTAATCTATTCGCGCTAGCAACGGGCCTTGAAAAAGGCCCCCGCGCTGGCCTGATCGGCGTCGTTGGCATGAATGTCGGCTCGTTGGTTTGGTTTTTAGCGGCAGCACTAGGCCTTGGTGCCCTGATGACGGCGTTTCCCAAGGTGTTTGGGGTGTTGGCAATAGTGGGCGGACTGTATTTGGCATGGTTGGGGCTAAAGGCGTTGCGTGCAGCGTTTGATCCCGCCACTACAGGGCTGCAAATGGGAAATACCAAAGGTGCCAACAAGCCGTTTCTTGACGGGTTGGTGGTTCAAATATCTAACCCAAAGGCCTTGTTATTTTTCACAGCCGTCTTGCCGCCTTTTGTTGATCCGGGCCGCCCGATTGTACCCCAGCTAGTGATGTTTGGAATTGCCCTCATCGGGTTTGATATCATCCAAATGTCGCTTTAC
>JAYSRI010000037.1:0-2186 GCA_043721175.1 Alphaproteobacteria bacterium | reverse complement strand
TTGCGCGCAATTCACACGCCGGACAGATGCCACAGCCAAAGCCCCAATCGTGGCGATGTTTGCGGTCCCCTTCATAGCACGTGTGGGTATCGTTTATTGTGATGTTCACAAGCGTGTCGCCACCAAGGGCTTGCGCCAGCGCCCATGTCTGGGCCTTATCGAGATACATGAGCGGGGTAGCGACGTCGAACGGGGCGTCCATGCCCATGCTGAGTGCGGTTTCAAGTGCATTTAAAGTATCGCGCCGACAATCGGGATAGCCTGAAAAGTCCGTTTCACACATGCCCCCAACCAACACGCCAATTCCGCGCCGATACGCCAAGGCGGCTGCAAACGTCAGAAAGATTAAGTTGCGCCCCGGCACAAATGTGTTGGGCAAACCATTCTCGGCCATGGCAATCTGAGTGTCGCGCGTCAGGGCCGTGTCAGACACCTGCCCCAATATCCCGAGGTCGAGAAAATGGTCTTCGCCTAGTTTATCCGACCAAACGGGAAATGCCTCGCGCATGTTCTCCAGCACAATCACCCGCTGCGTTAGCTCAACATGGTGGCGCTGCCCGTAATCAATACCGACCGTCTCAACATGAGCATAATTATCGAGCGCCCATGCCAAGCAGGCGGTCGAATCTTGACCACCGGAAAATAATACCAGAGCTTTATCTTTGCTAAGCACCAATTGCGCCTTTCATTGCGGGACGGTCTCATACGCCACAATTAGTTTTGAGGGAAATTGCTGGGGCAGTAGGCGCAAAACTTACCCATTGCGTACCTGCGCATATATGCCCGCTCATGCAGACGCGCGTGAGCAGCGAGCGCTCCGCCGAAGTCAACAAAAACGGCGACCCCATCACAAGGGCCGCCGCATTTGTTTCACCGAAAGAGCGGATCAGTGATCCGCGATACTATTAGTCGCGACGGGGACGGCGAGGACGGTCGGACCGCTCACTACGCTCACGTGGTTGTTCGGTTTCTTCGGGAAGGCCAGCAGCGGCGCGTTCGGCCTTTTGCTTTTCTTCCAGATCTTCGCCGGTTTCTTGATCAACAACCTTCATCGACAAACGGGTTTTGCCCCGGTCATCAAAGCCCATCAATTTCACTTTAACGGTGTCGCCTTCTTTGAGCATTTCAGACACGGTAGCAACCTTGCGGTTTGCCAATTGGCTGATGTGAACAAGGCCGTCTTTGGCACCAAAGAAGTTCACGAATGCACCAAATTCCATGACCTTCACGACTTTACCATCGTAGACTTTGCCGACTTCGGCTTCGTCAGTGATGGACTTAACCCACTTTACAGCGGCGTCGATTTTGTCTTGGTCGGCGGCGGCAACTTTCACGCTGCCATCGTCTTCGATGGAGATTTTAGCGCCGGTCTTTTCGACGATCTCGCGGATAACTTTGCCGCCAGTACCGATGACTTCCCGAATTTTGTCGGTCGGGATCATGAAGGACACGATCTTTGGCGCAAAAGCGTTGAGTTCACCACGAGCACCAGTCAAAGCGTGTGCCATCTCGTCCAAGATGTGCAAGCGGCCAGCATGGGCACGTGTGAGGGCGATCTTCATGATCTCCTCGGTGATGCCGGCAATCTTGATATCCATTTGCAAGCTGGTGATACCATTGACAGTACCTGCGACCTTAAAGTCCATGTCGCCCAGATGATCTTCGTCACCCAAGATATCTGACAGGATTTCAAAGCTGCCGTCGTCTTGCATGATCAAGCCCATCGCAACGCCCGCAACCGGGGATTTGATCGGCGCGCCTGCGTCCATCAACGCCAAGGATGCACCACAGACCGACGCCATTGAGGATGAGCCGTTGGATTCTGTGATTTCCGAGACCAAACGCATGGTATACGGGAATTCTTCCTTGCTCGGCAGAACCGCTTGCATCGCGCGCCATGCCAATTTGCCATGGCCGATTTCACGGCGACCAGCACCACCCATGCGGCCAACTTCGCCAACCGAGTATGGAGGGAAGTTATAGTGCAGCATGAAGCGCTCTTTGTAATTGCCATCCAATGCGTCGATGAATTGCTCATCATCAGCTGTACCAAGGGTGGCAACAACAAGGGCTTGGGTTTCGCCGCGTGTGAACAGGGACGAACCGTGGGCACGTGGCAGAACGCCAACTTCGCCAACAATCGCGCGGATCTTATCAACCGCACGACCATCAATACGACGGCCTTC
>JAYSRI010000036.1:0-2189 GCA_043721175.1 Alphaproteobacteria bacterium | reverse complement strand
CGCTCGCGCAGCCAGCCCGGATATTTGTTGGGCTTTGCGCAATAGGCAGTTTTGTCGCACTCGTCTCAATTGGCACTACCGCTGCCTATGCTGGCTGTGTGTTACTCATCTGTTATTGCGTTGTTTTGTTCGGCGCAATAAATCGCGCAGCCGCAAACTTTATCGAAGGCAAGCAACGTGAGCTTGCGCTTGCCGATTCGACTGAGACCATCAGCCTTCTACTTAATGATTATGAGCAACAAGCTTCAGATTGGCTCATCGAAATCAACGATCTTGGCCTGATCAGAAACCCTTGTGATCGCCTTGCCGCCGCAACCTGCCGCCCGCGCGAAACGCTGGTTGACCTGCAATTTATTGAGTTAATTGACCACGGCGCACAACAGATCGAATTCACGCGCCTAATTGCTTCCAAACAGCCGTTTCGCGATCATATCGTGTCGCTCCATGTCGGACAAAAACGGCATTGGTGGTCAATCACGGCGCGGCCCAATCACGGCATTCAGGGAGGCCATCGGGGTGTTATCACAGATATTACTGCGCAGCGGCTGGCAGAAGAAAAAGTCCGTTATATGGCGCATTATGATAGCCTGACCGGCTTACCCAATCGCTTTTTATTCAATGAAAGCCTCGACTACGCACTAAAAGCTGAGGAAAGCGGCGCAGGCTTAATGTATCTTGATCTTGATCACTTCAAATCGATCAATGATACGCTTGGCCATCCGATTGGTGATAAACTGCTCAATGCTGTTGCACTTCGGCTTGAGGCTTGCGTCCGCACCGGCGACCTGATTGCACGTCTTGGCGGCGATGAATTTGCCATCCTTGTCGGCGGGGAAAATCTAAAAGCAATTGATCAGCTTGCCAGCCGGATCATCGAAGCAATTGGCCTGCCTTTCCTAATCGACGGTTATGAAGTCATGACCGGCGCTAGCATCGGCATCGCTTATTCTCCTGATCACGGCGATACGCCTGAGCAGCTTCTCAAGAATGCTGACCTCGCACTTTATGCAGCAAAAGCCCAAGGACGTGGTCGGTTTGTCCGGTTCGAAACCGGTATGGATAGTATTGCCGAAACCCGGCGTGAGCTTGAGCTTGACCTTCGTTCAGCACTCGGTCGCGATGAGATGCGGCTTCACTATCAACCCCTCATCAACCTGAACAGCAATGAACCCAGCGGTTATGAGGCGCTTGTCCGGTGGGAACATCATGCGCGCGGCACCGTCATGCCAAATGACTTCATTCCGATTGCTGAAGAAACCGGCATGGTGATCAAGATTGGCGAATGGGTGATCCGCCGCGCGCTTGCAGAAGCCGCCACTTGGCCAGAGCATTTGAGTGTTGCGGTGAACCTGTCGCCGGCGCAAATGCGCAGCACCAACCTGTTGCCAACGATCATTCATGCACTTGCACAAAGCGGAGTCGCCGCGCACCGGCTTGAACTTGAGATTACCGAGTCAGTGCTGATGAATGACAGCGAAGCCAATATCGCGGTGCTTCACAAGCTCAGCGCGCTGGGCATACGGATTGCGCTTGATGATTTCGGGACAGGCTTTTCGACACTCAATTACCTGCGCAGTTTTCCGTTCCACAAAATCAAGATTGACCGCTGCTTCATCAGCGAGATTGACAGCCGCGAAGATTGCCGCGCGATTGTCCGCTCAATCGTCTCCCTCGCCAATAGCCTCGGCATGACGACCACGGCTGAAGGCGTTGAGCGCCAGTCCCAGCTTGATGCACTGCGCCGTGAAGGCTGCACTGAAGTCCAAGGCTTCCTGTTCAGCAAGGCCGTGCCGTCAGAAGAGCTAAGCGACCTTCGCCCCATCGCAGGCCGCCGCCGCGCAGCTTGATGACCGTAATTTCGGCAGCAGAGAAGTGTAAGACAACTTTACATAGTTGACATAGTTGACACCTATTCGATGATTTTGCGCCGCTCAATTGTCCCGTTTTGATACAATCTAATACTTTGCTCTGCTTAGCTGAACGCGGCTGCAAGGCACTCAGATTATTTATGCATAAATGACCATTGTAGGAAAGCGGTAATTTATTTGGTTTGCATGAGTAGCAACATCGTCAGAAATGCCTTTCGCTGCTCGACCGAAACTTTTCCATATCTCGCAATCGCTGATCGACCTGTCTCGATCACTAAATTCGCATCAGCACTCTTGAAACGCTTAAGCGGGTCATAGTCG
>JAYSRI010000035.1:0-2192 GCA_043721175.1 Alphaproteobacteria bacterium | reverse complement strand
CTGCCATTTGTTGTTGGCGCACGGACTGGAGGCGTTGGCTAGCGGCGGCCACTTGGGCTGATTTCAAATCATCAATGGCCCGGTCAACTTCGCGCACGGCCTCACGCATAACACTGGGGCCACCGGCGCGCTCCATCGCGTCCACAACATCCTCAATTTTTCCGGAAAGGATGCGCTTGACGCGCAAATGGACGGGCTCGCTCATGATTATTTCTCCAAGTGTTGTCATTAATCCAGTATCATACCAAACGGACGAGGCAGAAAAAATGCACTTGTACGCCGTTGCATTAACCTACACCGCGCAACTTAAAATCTGCTTAAATCAATCCCTAAAAAATAGGCTCTTATGCTTTGTTGCAAATTGCGCTTGGGTATTAGGGAAATATCAAAGAGATTAGGTTAGGCTTACAATACTTACTAATTTAAAGGGCTTGAAAATGTTGATGGTAATTGTTTCGATATTGATCGCGATTTTCGTTGTAGGGGGGATAGTCGTGTTCATTGCGTTACAGTCACACAACCGTTTGGCCGCCTTAGACGAGCGCTGCGAGACCGCCTTTGCCGACGTCGATGTCCAACTCAAGCATCGGCATAATATCTTGCCTGGTTTAGTTGAGACTGTGCGCGGCTTTGCTGAACATGAGCGCGGCGTAATCACCGAAATTGCGAGGGCCCGCGCTTCGGCCCTGCGCGCGACTGGTCCCGAAATGCGGCTTGAGGCCGAAACCCAATTGGGCCAAAGCATCAACTCATTCTTTACGATTGCGGAATCTTACCCAGATATAAAGGCATCAACCGATTATCGCGATCTCCGTCGCGAGCTGGTTGATAGTGACGCTAAGATTGCAGGCGCACGGCGATTTTATAATATGGCCTGCAGTGAGCTCAACGCCACATTGCGCCAATTTCCGGGCGTCTTTGTTGCCCGCTTCAGCGCAATTGGCGCGCGCAAGCGTTATGACATCGGGATTGAGCGCGTCATGATGGATGAGCCAATCGCGTTTAAGCTAAGCTAAGCCGATGACACCGATTAACGGGTTTTTTGGCCATATAAAGCACAACGACCTGATGTCCGGGGTTATGTTCCTCGGATTTATGGTAGCGGCACAACTAATGGCCGCGATCATACTGCTGCTGCCTCTCACTATAATTGATGTAAAGCATTCGCCTTTGGCCGGTGGTGGATATTTCGTGCGTTACGCTCCACTTGTCTTATTGGGATCGGGCGCTGTGTTCATCAAGCTGTTCACGGAACACGTGAACACAGTGCGTCAACAGCTACATTTTCGCTACATAGACAAAAGCGAAAACCGCAGATTGGCCACCATCATTGAAACGCTTGCCCTGACAGCGGGCATTCAATCGCCACGCTTCGGCATAATCGAAACCAGTGCCCGCAACGCTTTTGCCTGCGGATTGGACGCGCGCGATGCGGTCATTGTGGTCACACGTGGTCTGCTAGATACGCTGAGCCATGACGAACTTGAGGCAGTTATAGCTCATGAAATCACTCATATTGTAAATGGCGATATTCGCTTAATAGCTGCCGCTAATGTGATGGTGTCATGCCTAGAGTTTGCAAATCGGAAAAACCCGTTTGTTATGCGTAGTTGGTGGCGATTCTTGTTCATTCCCATTTTTCCGGTTGTCTTGCTGATCTCGGGCTTTATCAAATGGGTAGCAGGCTTTGCCCTAGACCTTGGGAAAGTATCGCGTTTGGTAATTTCTACTTCGCGTGAATATGTTGCCGATGCAGAGGCTGTGCGCTTAACCCATAAGCCAGAAGCCCTAATTTCTGCGTTGCTCCGCATTGAAAATCGCAGTGCGATTGACGGTCTGCGCCCTGAAAACGATGCGATGATGATTGATGGAGCGACCATGGGGGCTTATGCAAGTCATCCAACCATCGCCGAACGTGTTGCAGTGTTGGCGAAACTAGCGGGCATAAGTGGTGCGCATACTGAGGCGCCACCACAAAAAGAACCGATCGTCGAACCTAATCAAATCCAGCCCCTCCAGCGAAAAGCAAGCCTCTGGCGGCGGTTCAATGATTATTTGGACCGGGTTGATGCACGCGAGGCAGCACGTGAAGCGGTGAAGCCAAAATCCCTTTTTGAACGCGTAAAAATTGTTGGACCGCCGAGCAAGTCCCAGACATTTGCCAAAATAGCAAAATTTGGCGGTGCAGGAAT
>JAYSRI010000034.1:0-2192 GCA_043721175.1 Alphaproteobacteria bacterium | reverse complement strand
GCCAAAACGATGGTCACTGAAACAATCACCGGCCCCAGCACAACACCGGGCGCACCCAGCAGTATCAGGCCGCCGACGATGGCTATGAATGAGACAATCGTGTGCAGCCTGAGCCGTTGGCCCACCAGCATCGGGTAAACTGCATTGTCGACCAACCCGACTACCAGTATTCCCCACAGTCCAAGTATAACGGCCGATGACAAGTCTCCTGAAAGACCAAGGAACAAGGCGGCAGGGCCCCAGATGACGAACGCGCCAAGAAATGGCACGATCGACAGCATACCCATTACAACGCCCCAGAAAAGCGGCGCCGTCAAACCGAGCCACCAAAACATCAAGCCGCCCATTACGCCTTGGAGTGCTGCGGTGGCGCCCAGGCCGAACACTGTGGCGAATATTGTGTTGACGAGCCTGTCGCTGAGACGGGAGAATTCGGAAGCCGATAAGGGCAGTGCTTGCGCTAAGGATGATCTGATCATCTCCCTGTCCCGCAAAAGGTAGAACAGAATATAAAATGTCATAAGCATACTAATGGCGCTGGAGAACGACCCTTGGACAAATGTGCCGCTCCATCTCGCCATCCAGGCAGCTCCGGCTTTGGCAAGGTCGGGAATATCAAACCGCTCATTGATAACGCGCAATACTGGAGAGAGCCACGGTCTGCTATTGATAATGTTATTCCAGCGGTTAGCATCGACCATCTGCGCAATACGGGGCGCGCTTTGAGAAATTTCATCGATCAACGCGCCGAGTACGAGGAGAGTCGGCACAACGACTATGAGAGCGATGATTGCTACACAAAGCGCAGCCGCCAGTCCATTTGAGCGCAGTTTAAGGCGGAGTTTTGCATCAAGCGGCACAAAGATGACCGCCAAGGCAAAGGAGCCAACAAGAGCAGGGATGAATGGTGTGGCTAGCAAATAGCACAGCACAAGCCCGAGCATGACAGCGCCCAATAGACCCATCATTGCTACCGCCTGACGGCTGGGCCAGCGGGCCACTGGCATGCCTCAATTTTCCTTAATTGAAAGACCGTCTTTGCCAATCTTGATTTGAATGTCAGTGGTGTTCTGTTGGTACTGATAATATTGGTAGCCCAAGACGCCAGTGGCGATAACCGTCAATGCGGCGATGAGGTAGAGGCTATTTTTGCTGATAAACATTTTGTATCTTTCTTTTCTAGTCGTGAAATTCTGCTTGAATGTGAAAATAAGCGCGGTTGAGTATCGTGGCTATTTTGCGTGCCAATCCAGATTTTTGCCGCGCCAATAGACAAACTCGCCGGCCTCCAATTCCCAGGCCACTTCCGCTTGTATCGGGATAGTTCTGCCGCCAACTGTCTGGTAATCCCAAAAGCGGCCAACCCAAGGACGCTCGCTAAACTGTCCATCCTTTTCGGCATAAGGCCGTGCCTCTGCACGCATGCGGCTAATGAGGCCGTTGTCGTCCACAAACAGCGTCACTTCACCCCGACTATCTGCGGCACCGGAAGCCACTTTGATGGTTTTGCTGTCAATCACAGTCCAGTCCAACTCATTATTGAACAAAATAGCATCGGGGCTAAGGGGTAACTCTGCAAGATAGCGCATGATCTCGCCCTTGTTGGCAACAGCGCCGCCGACCACTGAGGTGAGCGCAACGGCACCCAATGCCCGCACTTCCATACCGCCATTTTTGCCGACGAAATAATCCGCCACGCTGATCATACCACCAAACGAGGCGCGCCATAGAAACCCTGGCGCATCAAGGCGGATGGTCTGATCGGCACTAAAAGCCATCGGTTTTGCGCCTGGGGCCTGCCACATCTGCCCGGTCTGTCTGAAGGTGACATATCCCAAATTACCATCCGCACGCGCACCAAGCCGTGCCGCGAGCGCGACAACCTGCGCCGGTAAGTCAATGCGGGCAATACCCTGATTGCCGTTAGGCTTTCGCAAGTCTGCATCAAGCCTATCGAGATGGGCAGTGAAACGATAGCGCATGACCAGCAAAGTAGCGCAGGCGAGCCCAGCCACGATGAGAATACCGATAAGGATTTTTGTCATCATCGTGTGGCCTCGATACTTCTTATCTGGGGATACGGCGCACTTGCCTTGTGTTTTACTCTCATGCTGATCCCGCTTTCACAAACGCGTCATTTGGTGGTGTGCGGGTCGCGAACAGGCTGCGCCAAAGCGGCTTGAGTAACTCCA
>JAYSRI010000033.1:0-2193 GCA_043721175.1 Alphaproteobacteria bacterium | reverse complement strand
GCTTTACGCCAACATAATCCATAACGGCCCGTCGATGTATGCGGGACCGCAAATTAGATTTCGCAACAATAATCGGGGCTGGCTCCTCAAGGTAAGCTCGTACTTTATCCGTGAGAACAGAGGGTTCATTGAGGCGGCGCAACACCATACGCAACGGGTCACGCAGAATACCAAGATTCAAGTCCTCGCGAATGTCAGGCTCGTCATTGGCTAACAAACCTGACTGATCACGGGGATAGTCGTAGGAACGCACACCAAAGAAAATGAAATGATCATGGCACAGCCATTTCAGAAACGAGATTGTCTCGCCAATTTCGTCCGCATTGGCCTTTGTGTTGGCGACTGCCAATTCTTTAATAGCATTATTCATCCGCGCACGCATGGCATGGGCATCTGACATCGCCATGCGCACATCTTGCAAAGTTTCCCGCACGCCCATCAAAATCGCGTCTCGCTTTGAGGGTGCCACCGGCGGCATATGAATTTGAATCAGCGATTCGGTGAGCGGGACACCGCCATGCACGCGTGCCCCATCCCTATCGCGGGACACTTGAATGATCGGATGGAACATCGCTCGGACCTCTACACCCTGCGCGCCAATTTCCCCCATGATGCTATCGACTAGATAGGGCATATCCGGTCCGCAGATTTCCAATATATCACGTCCTAGCGACTGTCCGTCACCGCCCTTGGCTTCGATCAGGCGGACTTCATGAGCATCGGCGCGTTTTTGCGACGTCCAGCGCCAGAAACTATCCGCTAGAGCCGCCAAATCACTTGGCAGCAAACCTTGCACATCATCTTCGGTGGCATCCTGAGCAATTTGGGTGATGAAGGCTTCGGCGGCTGGCTGCAACCGCCCGCCATTCTTAAAACTTTCAAATACGTGAGCAGCCTTGATCAAATCCTCAACAGCGATACGGCGATCGGTTGCATCAACGCTCATTGTTTATTCCTTAGGCCGGTCGGGTGCGTGCCAGATCTGATGCCCAGCATCCAACAATTTCTATCAGCTATAAGGTTAAGCGCACGACAAGCCAAGGGTGGCACGTTCACGATGCTCGGCTATTGCGTCTTCACTCACCCGCCACTTCACAGCGGCGATACAATTGTGCCCGCGCACCATCCCATGAAATACTCGCCATGTTTGTACCGCGGCGCTCAATCGCCAGATCGAAAGGCACGGTGACCCCATTTTGACCTTTGACGACAAAGCCAGCATCGGTTTTCTCGACTGACAATATCTTGTGCCGCTCAACCCCCGACGGCCTGATCGAATCGAGCCAAAGCGCGTTGGCGGTGTCGATTAACACATAACCTTGGTTCATCCGCTGTGGATAACAATTCAACGGCCCACCATCGATGGGTTGTCCCAAAAACGGGACGTTGGTACCCGCATCGGCAAACAAAAATTCCTTGTCGTCCGGCGTTAAACCAGCCAACGGATCGCGCGGTGCGCACCCGACCCCGAGCATGAAGCCAAAAATAATACTCAACTGCAGGATATGTCGCATCCTAGAGCCTCCTGTCGCCGCGCGCAGGACTAACAACGCGCTGACGACATACAACCATAAAAGACGTTAAGCCTAGGTGTTCATACTTTGGAAAAACTCATCATTATTCTTAGTTTGTTTGAGCTTATCGAGCAGAAACTCCATGGCGTCCATGGTGCCCATCGGGTTGAGGATACGGCGCAACATATACATCTTCGGCAAATGCTCTTTAGGAACAAGAAGTTCCTCTTTACGAGTGCCAGATTTGATGATGTCGATAGCTGGGAACACGCGTTTATCCGAGACCTTACGGTCGAGGATAATTTCGCAATTGCCAGTGCCTTTGAACTCTTCAAAGATCACTTCATCCATACGCGAGCCTGTTTCGATGAGTGCCGTTGCAATAATCGTCAAAGAACCACCTTCTTCAAGATTACGCGCTGCACCAAAAAAGCGTTTTGGTCTTTGCAAAGCGTTCGCGTCCACACCACCGGTGAGAACTTTGCCCGACGATGGCACCACAGTGTTATAAGCACGGCCCAAACGTGTGATTGAATCGAGCAAAATCACAACATCGCGGCCATGCTCGGCCAAGCGCTTTGCCTTTTCAATGACCATTTCGGCCACTTGCACGTGGCGTGTTGCGGGCTCGTCAAACGTAGAAGACACAACCTCGCCCTTCACAGAGCGCTTCATGTCG
>JAYSRI010000032.1:0-5472 GCA_043721175.1 Alphaproteobacteria bacterium | reverse complement strand
CACTCAACTCGAAACTCGCCTCTCCGTCATCATCAATAAACCGCGCGGCATCGTCTCGGCCCATCCTGATGCCTATTATGAACAAATTCCGGCGGTAGATTTGTTGACTCCCGCCAATTTGTACGGGCAAGCCGATGCTATTCCCGATGAGAATAGTCGATTGGCGCCAGTCGGACGCTTGGATCAAGAATCACGTGGACTGCTGGTTTTGTCGGAGGATGGTGTGCTCGCTAAAGCGTTGATTGGTCCATTGTCTGGCCTCGAAAAAGAATATCTGGTTTCCATCGAAGGCGTTTTGACTGACTGGATGCTGGAAAAATTGCGCTATGGCTTAGTGCTGGATGGCCGCCAGCTACGCCGAGCGGACGTAGACGTAATCGGCAAATACCGCTTGCGATTTGTGTTGCGCGAGGGCCGTAACCGCCAGATTCGCCGCATGTGTGAAGCGGTTGGTCTTTATGTCACTGATCTGGTGCGCATCCGCATCGGCCCGCTGTCACTGGGCGATTTGCCCGAGGGCAAATGGCGTCCAATGACGAGTGACGAGCGGGCGGATTTGATTGGGACGATTGTCAGCTAAAATGTCTGGAGCGCGACATACCAATGCCGCAACTTTCTAAGAGCGCGGCGCACGCGGGTCGCGCGCCCACTCCCTACCGTGGCGCCATACGGATGGCGCCGTCCAAGCGGACATCTTCGCCGTTGAAATAGCCGTTGGTGATCATGGTCAGCGCTAATTGTGCATACTCATGGGGTAGGCCAAGGCGCTTGGGGAAAGGTACACTCATGGCCAGCGCGTCTTTCACAGCGTCGGGCGCGGCGTTCATTAAGGGTGTGTTGAAAATGCCTGGCAAAATTGTGTTGACACGAATGCCTTCGCTCATCAGATCACGCGCGATGGGCAATGTCATGCCAATTACGCCGCCTTTGGACGCCGAATAGGCCGCTTGGCCCATTTGACCGTCTTCTGCGGCAACTGAGGCTGTGTTGACGATTGCGCCGCGCTCTCCGTCTTCCATTGGTTCAAGTGTCAACATGCCTGCGGCCGATTTGGCGAGGCAGCGGAATGTGCCAACCAGATTGATCTGGATGATCAGATTGAACGCAGCGAGCGGGAAGTGCTTGATCTCGCCCGTTTTACGGTCACGGCCTGCGGTTTTAATTGCGTTGCCGGTGCCAGCGCAATTGACGAGGATGCGCTCTTGACCGTGCGCGGCGCGGGCTTTGACGAAACCGGCGTCGACGCTATCTTCAGACGTCACATTGACCTCGCAGAACGTGCCGCCAATGTCAGTGGCGACTTGCGTGCCGCGCTCAACATTCATATCGAAGATCGCGACCTTTACACCTTTTTCCGCCAGCGCTCGGGCTGTGGCTTCGCCGAGGCCCGATGCACCACCAGTAACAATTGCCGCGACACCTGAATTAAGTTGCATAATGTTTTCTCCCCTGATGCACGCAATCGTGCCGCTATATTACTTGCTTGGGTGGGCAATTAGCTGGCCTTGGGGTAAAGGCAAAGCGCTTTCTCATATTTTGCGCCCAAGGCTCTGCGTTTCGTGACACTTAATCTGCCGCCTTTTCCCTACACCGTCCTGCAAATCGTGCCAGAATTAGGCACTGGCGGGGCCGAACGCACGACGTTGGAGGTGGCGCAAGCTATTATCACGGCGGGCGGACGCGCTATTGTCTGGAGTGCCGGTGGGCGGATGGTGCCACAGTTGGAAGCACTGGGTGCTATCCATTATCAAGGCCCAGCCAACAGTAAAAATATATGGAATGTGTTTGTGAAAAATCCGGCAATTTTGCGTGACATCATTACGCGTGAGAAAGTCGATTTGCTCCATGCCAGGTCACGCGCGCCAGCTTGGAGCGCTTTAGTCGCGGCGCGCCAGACCCAAACCAAGTTTATCACCACGTATCACGGGATCTACGCGTCCAAATCGCCCCTGAAACGATGGTATAATTCGGTCATGGTGCGCAGCGACGCCATCATTGCCAACTCTAATTTTACTAAGGCCCATCTGATCGACGAGCACGGCACCAAAAGCGAGAAAGTAACCGTCATTTATCGCGGCGTCGATGTGGCCGCTTTTGACCCTCGTGTGATTGATCCCGCCAAACAAATTGCCATGGCCGCACACTGGGGATTGCCAGTGAAACCGCCCCGTCCACGGATTATTTTACCCGCTCGCTTGACTGACTGGAAAGGTCAACGCATTCTGATTGCCGCGCTTGGACAATTGAAACAACAAGGTTTTGAGTGCGAGGCCGTGCTAGTTGGCGATAGTCAGGGCCGGGACAATTATGTTAGCGCGCTCGGTGAGCAGATTGGAGAGGCGGGCCTTAAAGGGTGCGTGCATCTGGTCGGGCATTGCAGTGACATGCCAACGGCGTTTTCGCTATGTGATATCGCCGTGACACCTTCAACCCAAGCCGAGGCTTTTGGCCGCACGGCAGCAGAAGCCCAAGCAATGGGACTGCCTGTCGTTGCCTCAGACCTTGGCGGCGCACGTGAAACAATTGACGCGGGCGTGACGGGGTATTTGTCCCCAGCAGGAGATATTGGAGCCTTGGCGACGCATCTTAAAATACTTTTGGCGATGCCAGAGAGCAGCCGTGTAGCCATGGGTGCTGCGGGATATGCACGCATTCGTGCACTTTTTACGACAGAATCCTTGCAGAGAGATACCCTGGCGCTTTATCAACGTCTTTTGAGGAGTGACGCGTGATCGAGCCAGCCATCAGTAAAGATATTGAACGGGTGCTCGTGATCGTTCTGGGCGGGCTTGGCGACGCCGTACTGGCGAGCGCGCCAATGGCCGCTTTGCGCGCTTATCACAGCAATGCGCAAATCACCGTGATGACACCACGCAGCAATGTTCGGTATTTTGCAAACTCCCCCTTTGTTGACCGGATTGACGCGCGCTGGCCGACGAAAAAGCCAATGGATAAAGTTAAGCTCCAATGGGCGATGCGAAACGAACGCTATGGCATGATCTATGATCTAACCAATAGCGAGGATAGCGAAGCAATTTTCAAATCGCTCAATCCCTTCCCGCCAAATTGGTCAGGTGATGCGGCAGGTTGCTCTCATCCCCATGTTGATCGCTCGCGCTTGACTTTACATCGCCTTGACCGACATGCCGATCAAATGATGGTTTGCGGCATTGGCCCTAAGGACGGCTATGCGCCGGGACTATCGCCATTGCCGGATTTGGACTGGACCGCGGTCTTGCTGAAAGATGTCAGCAAAGCCACTCCGGCATATTTTGGTATTGAGGGTCCTTTTGCACTATTGGCCCCCGAAGGCACCACCAATGACCCTGCTAAGCGCTGGCCAAGTGCCCGTTATGGCGAGCTTGCCAATGCACTTCTGGAGCGTGGCCTCCAACCCGTGATCGTCGGTGGACCGGAAGCCGTGTTATTAGCCGTTGAAATTAGAGCCATTGCACCGCGAGCGCTTGATTTAGTCGCACGGCTTGACATGTTCGCGTTTATTGCACTGGCTAAACAATCGGCACTGGCAGTTGGAACCGAAGGCGACATGGCGATTATGGCCGCCGCCGCTGGCGCGCCAACGCTGGCCATCATCAACCCAAACGAAGCCAGTGTGCGGAAAGCCGCACCTCGCGGGACAGCTACCGTTGGGTTAGTCGCACGTAATTTCGAGACTATTCGCGTGGAAGACGTATTAGCATCGGCGCGCGCGGTTGCACCACAGCTGATGGACACGCATGCCAGCACGAGACCTTGAAGAATCTCGCTCTTTAAGCCATTATGAAGCCTTGCTTGGTAAATGTCCGACAAAGGCATTTGTACAACCTTGCCGTCATTATCAGGAGAGACGAACATAAGACGCCCTACGGCTGCCGCGCCGACCAAAGATGGTCCTCGCATTAATGAAGATATTCGTGCACCTCGCGTGCTGTTGATTGATGCCGCCGGTGAAAAGCAGGGCGAGGTTCCCCTTGCCACCGCGCTTGAAGCTGCAGCTGAGGCTGGCATGGACCTTGTAGAGATCGCCGGAACGTCAAACCCTCCTGTGGTCAAGATTTTGGACTTCGGAAAATTCAAATTCCAAGAGCAAAAGAAAAAGAATGAAGCGCGCAAGCGCCAGAAAGTGGTTGAGCTCAAAGAAATCAAATTGCGCCCGATGATTGATGATCATGATTATGATGTGAAAGCGCGCGCTATGAGCCGGTTCTTTGAAGAAGGCGACAAAGTAAAAGTGACACTGCGTTTTCGCGGGCGTGAAATGGCTCACCAACATTTGGGCATTGAGCTGTTGATGCGTGTCAAGCGGGATTTCGATGAAATTGCTAAGGTTGAAAGCGAGCCTCGTTTAGAAGGCAAGCAAATGACGATGGTGATGTCACCACGCTCTTAAGTAGCTGGAGGGAGAGGCGGCACCGTGGTGCCACTCTACCCGCCTGTTAAATCGGGCTTCACACTGCCTAAATACCCGATCACAAACAATAAGGCGTAGGTCGCCCACACCCATAGTCGCGCGGTGTCCATAGCTTTGCGCAACGCACTTTCTGTGGCGTCGTTTGAGCCTTCGTTCACTACCGCCATCAATAACGGACCAACGGGCTTTCCCGCGACATCAATCATAATCGCAACCACGAAAATGCCCGCAAAAGTCAGCGCTTTCCACGCAAGCCAGGGCGCTTCAAGGGGACCGTGACCCAAGACCGACGTCAAGCCTAATCCGCCATAAAACAAGGTGATCGCAATTTTGAGCCAAAACTCAACACGTTTTAGAATTGCGCTTTGGCTACCCGTCCCCAAAATATGGATGCGCCACGTCAGCGCCATCCAAACGGTACCGACTGCCCACGCAGTATAGACCACCGCGTCAGGTACTTCGAAATAACCACCGACATCGACTAGCGTGATGGATAGCGGCACCATCGCCACCCATGCAGAACGCGGGCCCATATCAACGACACCTAATAATCGCAGAATTTCTAAACGGGTTTCGAGAGATTTGCTTCTATCGCGAAACGCCGATCCAAGCACAGCAACGCCCAGATCACCGCCTAGCCAAAACACAAAAGCAAGCACGTGGGCATAAACTAAAAGATCGTAAGTCCCCATTTTTCCCTCCGCGCCAAGCCCAAGATATGTGGCACTGAACTGGCGCGACGTCGAGCGATTGAACCGCTACTTAACGCGTTTTTCAGTAATGCAGGTTCGTTTAACAAGTTTGTCGTTTTCAAACCAGTGCCACGTCCGTCCACGATCATTGCCATCATCTGAAAGCTGGATCATTTCATATAAATAGGTTCCAGGCTCCCCTTTCCGTGTCCACGTTAGAACAACAGTCTTTTCATCTATTTCCCACGCCCGACCTAAAATACGGTCTGTGTCCCAAAAAATCTGTTTATCCTTGTAGGTTGCTGGAAAATGGATTTCTTCGCGCCGACCATCATCCCACGTGTAGGTATTGATCTGGTAGTAGGGATA
>JAYSRI010000031.1:0-5507 GCA_043721175.1 Alphaproteobacteria bacterium | reverse complement strand
GTTGGCAATATCGTCTTCATCCACAATGACAAGCAAAACAGCGTGATCGCGATATCTGGCATCAACGGCGCCGTCACCCAGAGGCGGGGCTATGGCGTTTATGGCGAAACCAACCCCGCCCAAATGACCAGCCACCCCTTTGGCTACACAGGCCGAAGATGGGACAACGACCTATCCCTCTAAAACGGTGACATGATGCGAATTAAACTGCAACGGTAGCGGTCTGGGTGCGCTTTGGTGCAGGCTTTGCCCGTCCCAAAGCGCGAGGCGATTGTGGAAATGTCTGTTTGGAGCCATCAAGGTGACCGCTTTGCGGTGGCTGCGCCAACCTTGACAGCCTCAAACAGACGGTGCGCTTTTGCCACTTTCGCGTTGCCCGAAACGACGCGCGTCAGATCGGGCGGGTTAAGCCTTCGCCCAAGGCTACGGCTCGACAGGTAATAGTGCAGCTGGGCTGGGAATTTCATCATAGCGGAACGGTTTTGGTGAACACAAATGTCACCAAAGCCCTTCCAGCACCTCTTTCTTTTGCCTGTAGACAAAGGCGCAAAGCAAAATGGAACCGGCGTTTCAGGCTCGCTCTTAAGGTAGTCGTAATACTCACAGGCAAATCGCCACTTCGGTGGCATGTGAGCTGTAAATTAGCGCTCATTTTGGTTTGAGGCAAAACACTTTACTCCAACAACCTAGTCACTTCCTCGCCAATCGCGAACGACGATGTGAGGCCGGGGCTATCGATTCCAAACAGGCAAATTAGGCCATCCAAACCATGGGTGGCCGCATCTAAAATCCTAAAATCCTCAAAACTTTTAAGAGCATTACCAACTTTTGGGCGGATGCCTGTGTAGTCGGGGTGTAGTAAATCGGGATTCATCCCTGGCCAATATTGTTGGATCGAGGCGATGAATGCTGGTTTCTGGCTCTCGTCAACTTGGTAGTCTAGCGACATCACGGGCTGAACGTCTGGCCCAAAGCGGGCTTGGCCATTCATGTCAGGTGTCAGATGGATACCAAGGCCGCCTGTGCTGGGCATTGGATAAATCAAGCGTGAAAATGGCGCTTTACCACCATAAGTAAAGTAATTTCCCTTCGCAAACTTTGTCTCTGGCACATGGGCAGGGTCCAAGCCCTCCACGGCCCTACCCGCCTGTGTCGACCACAAGCCCGCCGACAGGACAAGCTGATTGCATGTCAAGGTCATTGGGTCATTTCCACCCACGCGCACGTCAAAGCCGCCAGTTGCCAGTGGCGTTGCCCCTAAAAAAGGTGCATTGCGCGCCAAAGCTCCACCATGATCTTCAACCACGCCTAACAGCGCCAACATGTAGGAGTGGCTGTCTACAATACCACTTGAGGGCGATACCAATGCCGCATGAGCCGTGATCGCTGGCTCAAGTTTCTTGATCTGGGCCGCGTCAGCAATGGTCAGGTCTAGAATGTCGTTAGCTAGTCCTCGTTCATACAACGTCGTCAATGGCGCCAAAGCGTCTGCATTAGGCACAACGATCATCTTGCCTATAGCGCGCGCAGAAATGCCGCGTTCTTGACAGAACTGGTACATCGCATGCTTGCCCGCCACGCAAAGTCGCGCTTTGAGGCTGCTAGTGGGATAATACATGCCCGCGTGAATGACTTCGGAGTTGCGGGCTGAGGTCTCCTCACCAAACCGCTCGTTTTTTTCAAGGACAATGACTGACTTGCCGCGCACTGCCAAAGCACGGGCAGTCGCAAGGCCAACAACGCCCGCACCAACAATAATCGCATCAATATCCGCCACAACTACCCCTGCAACTATGCGTCAACGCCTGTGCCGATTTGGCATGACACGCCTGTGCCGCCAATCCCGCAATAGCCACCCGGGTTTTTGGCTAAGTATTGCTGGTGGTAGTCCTCAGCGTAGTAAAACTCTGGTTCCAACATGACCTCGGTCGTTATTGGGCCAAATCCAGATTCTGCCAGCGCCGTGCCATATGTCACAAACGCCGCACGAGCTGCTGTCAAATCGGCTTGGCTGCTAACATAAATACCAGACCGATACTGCGTGCCTCTATCACCCCCCTGTCGCATGCCTTGAGTTGGGTCATGGCTTTCAAAGAACACTTTGAGCAAACCATCAAAGCTAATCACGGCGGGATCATAAATGACAAGCACCACCTCATTGTGGCCAGTGCCGCCGCTGCAAACCTCTTCATAGGTTGGATTTGGCGTGTATCCGGCGCTATAGCCAACAGCCGTGACGTAGACCCCGGTTGTTTGCCAGAACTTTCGCTCGGCGCCCCAAAAGCAACCAATACCGAATACAGCGCGTGCCATGTTAGTTGGCCATGGAGCCTTCAAATTAACACCGTTCACGAAATGATGATCGCCGCTGTGCAATGGTTGCTGGCGACCTTTCAAGGCTTCGTGTACTGACGGCATCTGTAGGTTTTTCTGCTGTGAAAAGAACATGGTTATGTCTCCTGTCGTCTCATAGGATGTAGGTTGTCGCAATCGATACGCCAATGGTGCCAACAAGGTTTCAACAACAACCTTGCTTTTCTGACTTTACGGGACACGTCCTCAGCCATCATGACGATTGAAACTGCATCCACGCTCCATAGCGCGCTTTCGCGACCCAAGCCAGTGCCGGTCCTATCGGTGTATGAAGGCGATTTGGCGCGTGCAGACGCGATTTTGGCGGGCGCTAATTTTTGCGATGCGCAAGCCAATGTGGCATTGCTGGGTGACAAGCGCTTCCTGTTTTCGCCCAGCGGCAAGAGCTTTATTGCCTATGCTGTTAAAGGCCGTGTTTGGCTGGCGTTAGGTGGCCCAGTCGGGCAACGCGACGAGGCCGAAGCATTGATCAGCGCATTCATGGCCAAATCGCACCGGCAAAAAGGCAAGCCGTCATTTTATGGTGTCGGTCCTCTGTTTGATATGTACGCAGCCAAGTTTGGGCTGAGCCGCTTAAAGACAGGCGAACGCGCGATCCTTGATCTCGAAAACTTTTCCCTCGAAGGCAAAACCCGCCAAGTCATTCGAACCCACCGTAATCGCCATATTAAACAAGGATATAAGGTAACCGTGGAAGGGCCGGGAGCTGTGCGCGCCAATCTGTCGCGGTTGACCGAAATTTCAGACCAGTGGCTGAAATATCAAACTGGCGGCGAAAAAGGGTTTGGCCTTGGCAGCTTTGATGTTCATTATATTGACCGCTTGCCGCTAGCGACCGTTCGCGGCGCGGACGGTCAGATCATGGCTTTCGCGACCTTGTGGCCGACAGCTGACAAGTCCCGCATCGGTGTGGACTTGATGCGTTATGGCGATGACGGCCCTAATGGCGTGATGGACTTTCTCTTTGCCGAGATGTTCCTGTGGGCCAAAGCACAGGGCTATAGAATATTTGACCTCAACACATCGCCCGCAGCGGGTGTTGAGCCGAATGCTCAGGCACCCATCCTGACAACAATGGCAAAAATCGCCTATGAATACGGCGAAAATATTTATAATTTTAAAGGCGTAAGACGCTTCAAAAGCAAATTTTGTCCGGGCTGGGAAAATGTCTACCTAGCACACCCAAAATCCAGCTCACCATTTTTTGCGCTCATGAGTGCGGCGGCGTTGGTTAATCGGCGGGGGTAGCACTGCCGTCAAAAAGCAATGAGGCCTTAGTCCATCATGGGCATCGTCGTCTTGAGACCAAAGCCGACGCGAATGGGTTCGGCGCGTACAGCAAGGCCTGTGCGATTGTCAGTCTCGACGAAAATGCCAGATGCCAAGCCCGGGCCGTCCGCAGGTTCATGCCGGCCAGCGGGCATGCGCGAGGATAGTTTACGAACGGCCAGATGTTTGTTCATGCCGATTACACTGTCATAATCGCCGCACATGCCAAGTTCGGTTTGAAAAGCTGTGCCGCCTTCCAGAATGCGGGTATCGGCACTTGGCACGTGTGTGTGGGTGCCGACAACAAGGCTGACGCGGCCATCCAACATATGGCCCATGCCTTGCTTTTCGCTGGTGGCCTCGCCGTGTACTTCAACGATGATGGCGTCAGCAGCCACGCCTAGCGGACAGGCGGCAACTTCGCGCTCGGCGGCGCTAAACGGGCAATCGAGGGCGTCCATGAAGACCCGCCCCATCACGGATACGACCAAGATGCTATGCCCGCCGACCTGGAACAAATTGGCCCCCCTACCCGGCGCATTGGTGAGCGGGGGATAATTGGCGACGCGCAAAATACGGGGTTCGCGCTCAATGTAGGCGATCATGTCGCGCTGGTCCCAAGCGTGATTGCCCAATGTTAAGCAATCTGCCCCTGCTGCAAAGATTTCGTCGGCGATGGCGTGGGTTAAGCCAAATCCGCCAGCTGCGTTTTCGGCGTTCACCGCTATAAAATCCAGCTTAAGTCGGCGCTTAAGCTCTGGCAGCCGTTCGCACAGCACAACCCTGCCAGCACGCCCAACCACGTCTCCAAAAAAAGCTATTCTCATGATGGAACGCGGTATGCCTCATTTTGCGTGATAATCCAATCGAGGCGCTGGTCATGGGGCTGTGTTGGGATATGGCTGACTTCTTGCTGCGCGAACGCAATACCTATGGCGATGACTTTATACCCCTGACGTACCGCCGTGATAGTTTTGTCGTAATAACCTTTTCCATAGCCAATACGTTGCCCTTGTCTGTCAAAGCCTAAAAGTGGGACAAGGAGAATTGTCGGGATAGTAACTGGTAGCTGTGCGCGGGGTTCTAAGAGGCCCCATTTGTTGCGAGTGAAATGGGACTGGTTGTCTAAATCGCATTGGTGAAATGTCAGCGCTTTTGACCGTTCGGACTGCGGGGAAAAGTCGTTTATTCTGGGTGCCGCACAATGTGCGCCCCCGAGACACAACGACCGCCACAAAGGCAACGGATCAATTTCTGTGCGAAACGGCATGTACCCTGCAACAATCGTGTCAGAATCCACCTCGATCGAGGTTGGAAAATGAGCGGCAAGACGAACGCCAGCATCCTCGCACGACCTCATAGCTATAGCGCGTCGCTCTATCAATTCTGGTCTCAGGGCAGACTTGGCATCCATGAGACCTCACGAGAAACAAGAAGCGGTGGATCCGCAAGGACCGTGAGAAATGACTCGTTCCCGTGCGACCTAGTGAACTAGGTGGGTGCCAGATGACGTGAACCACGGCTCAAACCAGCGCCAGCCCCCGACGGAAGAGTTAGGTCAGCGGAACGTAGATTTCCCACGCGAACCACAGAACCACCTTGAGTGAGAGTTATGCTTGTCAGGAGCAGGTTACAAGGCCCTATTGTGACCGCTTAGCATATCGCGCTTAAATCAGACCCGCCAGCGGGCTAGATGGATCGGCGTAGCGTTTCTTGCCCATGCGGCCTGCCAGATAGGCGTCCCGGCCGGCCATCACGGCGTATTTCATCGCGCGCGCCATGCGGACAGGATCGCGGGCCTCGGCAATGGCTGTGTTCATCAGCACGCCGTCGCAGCCTAGCTCCATTGCTACCGCAGCGTCTGA
>JAYSRI010000030.1:0-2212 GCA_043721175.1 Alphaproteobacteria bacterium | reverse complement strand
GCGGCCAATTTGAAAATGAGTGGCACCATGAGCTTCAAAGATGTCGAGAATTTTTTCGCGCAACGTCGTGACGAACGCCGCTGCGGCTTCATCATGGGCTAGTTTGGGTAATTTTTTGAGATAGTGGGCTTCGACCGTGCTTTCATGCAAGTCAAAACGGGCACCAGGCCAGAAGAACACCGGTTCGATAAGAAATCCAGTGGTAGAAACTGTCGTCACCAAATAGCCTGTGGTGATTTTCAATACCTCCATCTCGCTCCGATGGCTTTCGAACATGGCTTCGATCGCGGCCCAGCAAGGCTCACCTTTTGACAGCGGTACGATGCCATGTATGGGCACCCAGCGCTCGCCATCTGGCCCCAATATATTGTTGAGCGGGGTAAAAGGTGCGGCGCGCAAGGCCTTAGGAATGGTGTTTTCTATTTCCCCGCCGCCCTCGTCAATCATGATTTTACGCAAAGCCGTCAGCGCGGCATCGACTTGGCCCTTGCTGGCGCCTTCGGTAATCACATGCAAAGTATAGCCCGCATCATCCATAAAGCCGCGCCCGGCCAACGCCATTTTGGCACCTTGTTTGACACCTTCGAAGATGTTTTTCTGTGATGTAACGACGGCAGCCAATGTCTTAGCGTCCGATACCAGACTGGCACGACGCATTCGGATTTTGGCGAGATTGGGGTCAAACGAGCAAACTTCACAGGCTAAATTGGTCCGCGCGATCGCCGCTGTCGCGCGCGCTGTGGCCTCAAGGCTTGGCATAGCAAAGCTCAGCCATCCTTCGTGTTCAGGTTCGGGAATGAGGCGTAACGTCACCTCGGCTTTAATGCCAAGTGCACCTGTGTCGCCACAAAATAGGCCCGTTAAGTCAGGTCCATAATTGCGGAAAAACGGCGCCGCATTTTTTGTTCCCGCACTTGCAGTTGCTACTACGGAGCCATCCGCCAAAACGACCGTGAGGCTGAGAACGCTGTCTGATGTTGTGCCAAAAGTTCCGGCACCAAAGAACGCATTTTGTTGCGATACCCCACCACCAATGGTCGAAGAAATGCCTGAAAGTGGTCCCCAAAATGGGGTGCGTAACCCAAGCGGACGCAGGGCGGCGCGCAATTCTGCCCAAGTTGTGCCGCCTTGGACGGTCACATACATATCAGCGGCATTGACGGCGACGACTTTATTCATCCGCCTCATGTCGATCACCAACGCCCCAGCTGCGTCGACGACATAACCAGATGTATAACTCATGCCACCACCCCTTGGCACCACCACAAGCCCTGCTTGATTGGCCGCAGCCAAAACGGCTGACAGCTCATTTGTAGTCGCAGGCGCTACAACATAGGCGGCAACACCGCCCTGCGCATAAACGTCTTCGCTCATGGCTTTGCACGTTTGTGGGTCAAGGCTCAGGTTATTCGCTCCAACAATAGCACCGAGGCGTTGGGCAATATCGGCTGGGGGCATGAAAGCGTCAGGCATTGGGGAGGTGTCCACTTCTCAAGTTGGGGTAGCTATGCCAAGCAGCGCAGCAAGCAAGAGCAAAACCCAGATCGCCAGCACGGCGGGACGGCTTTGCGCCATCGATTTTGCAA
Organism: Alphaproteobacteria bacterium; assembly: GCA_043721175.1. Lineage (GTDB taxonomy): Bacteria > Pseudomonadota > Alphaproteobacteria > Caulobacterales > Aquidulcibacteraceae > Aquidulcibacter. The sequence goes on along the minus strand of JAYSRI010000030.1, from coordinate 626 downwards.
TAACCGCATCGCTCTGCGCCGTCGGCCCTGTCGCTATCATTGTGCTAAACGCCGCACCAAATGGGCCAAGGGCGCGCCTAATCAACAGGCCGAGCACAATGGTCGTTGCCAAAATTGCGACCTTAATGGCTATAAACAGCGGTAACTTTGCCCAAAAGATTGAACTCAATAATAGACCGATAAGTCCAAAGCGTATCGCCAAATCTAGTTTGCGAATGAGTGCGCTTGGTGGGACATGCTTGAGATGAACGACCCAAGCCAAAACCAACCACGTCAGACTCAACAGCCACAACGCAAAGATGAGAGCCGGCGACATAGCAATCCATCCCTTCGCGTCAGCGAGCGAAAGCCCGGTTGGAAGAGCGAAAATCATGGCTGTGCGTGCCGCCATATCCACTTGGGCTAAAACTTTGGCGGCGGCGATACGTCCTTGGGGGCTGGTTTTGGTGTCAGTGAGGATAGTCGAGGCGTAAAACACACCAAGGTCGCCGCCTAACCAATAGACGAGAACGAGTATGTGGAGCAGTGTGAGGCTAACAATTAACAATACGCCCGCGCCTTCTTCTAAATGATATATATGTATACCAATTGAAATAGCTTGGCTGCAAGGGGATTGTTCGAGTTTG
>JAYSRI010000029.1:0-15857 GCA_043721175.1 Alphaproteobacteria bacterium | reverse complement strand
GCCAAGCGCCTTTAGCCGCGACTGTCATGCTGTCAGTTGCGCACGGGCAGTTTCGAGCAAGGTTTCCATTTCACGGCGCACCTGATGCTCGCTAATTTCTAAACCCTTGCCGTCAAGATCAGCTTTGACTTTCCGGTAGACGTCATCGTCGCCAGCTTCTTCAAAGTCAGCGATCACAATGGACTTGGCATAATCGGCTGCCGCGACACCATCAAGCCCCATCAGGGCGGCCGCCCAAGCACCCAACAATTTGTTGCGGCGGGCAGTGACTTTGAAGTCTAGCTCTTCGTTTCGGACATAATTGGATTCTTCTGCACTTTTGCGTTCGTCAAACTGGCTCATGGGAAGGTTCTTCCTGATAAAGATGATGCTTTGTTCCTTCGATATTGCGCACAACAGTTTAGCGCAAGTGCCCGAGCGGTTTTGAGCCTTGCAATGCGCGCCGTGATTGAGGCTTGACGCGCAGCCTGTTAGTATACCGCAACGCTGGGAGTTGCGACTCACACCAATGTGGGGTGAGCGCGGCCTTGCCCTCTCAGCTTATGGGGAATGCGCGACCATGTCACGCCGCAAGAAGATATATGAAGGCAAGGCGAAAGTCCTCTATGAGGGACCAGAACCCGGTACACTCATCCAATATTTCAAGGATGACGCAACTGCATTTAACGCAGAAAAGCATGCGATTATCGAAGGCAAAGGCGTCTTGAATAATCGGATTTCAGAATTCATTATGACCAATCTGAACTCTATAGGCGTACCGACGCATTTCATTCGCCGCCTCAATATGAGAGAGCAATTGATCCGGGAAGTCGAAATCATCCCGCTAGAAGTTGTGGTGCGCAATATTTCGGCCGGTTCGATTTCCAAGCGCTTGGGTATACCCGAAGGCGAGATGTTGCCCAGATCTATCGTTGAATTTTACTATAAAAATGATGCGCTTGGTGATCCATTGGTTGCAGAGGAGCATATTACAGCGTTCAACTGGGCCGCGACCCAGGAGATTGATGACATTATGGCGCTGGCGCTGCGGATTAACGACTATTTGTCGGGTCTGTTTGGCGGCGTGGGGATTCGCCTTGTCGATTTCAAACTTGAATTTGGCAGGCTTTATGAGGGCGATATGGTCCGCACTGTGTTGGCCGACGAAATCAGCCCTGATAGCTGTCGTTTGTGGGATGCGCGCACTAATAACAAACTGGACAAAGACCGCTTTCGCCAAGATTTGGGCGGAGTATCAGAAGCCTATGCCGAGGTTGCCCAGCGCCTTGGGATTTTCAAGGATCCTCGCAGTGCATTTGTCGAAGGGTAGGGAAAGTCTATGAAAGCCCTGGTGACGGTTCGATTGAAAAAAGGTGTACTTGATCCCCAAGGGCGCGCCATTGCTGATGCGTTGCATGGACTGGGCTTTAGCGAAGTCGCTGACGCACGCGTCGGCAAAGTCATTGAGATCGAAATTGATGAAACCGACCGCACACGCGCAGAGGTCCGTGCCAAGGAAATGGCCGCCAAATTGCTTGCTAATCCCGTGATTGAAAGCTGGCAAGTCGAGATTGCGGATTAGAGTTTCGCGGCACCTCTTACCAGTCTTGAGTGAGTGGACAGGGCTTTCAGGCGCTTGATTGGAGTGGATGGCGATTGCCCTCGGAGCGCGACTTACCAAAGTCGCTTTTCGATCAAACGGGTTTGTAAGAAATAGTCAGCGAGCGCTCATGTTGAGCATCTTGCGTAAAATCTGAATCAGATTTTCGCAAAAAATATGCTCTCATTTAGAGCGCTAGATCGACCTGATGTGCTTCATAAATGAAGCACAGTGATTTAGCACTTTGGTAAATCGCGGTCCACGAGCATGAGGCACGTATCAGTCGTTTTCCACGGACTGCTGAAAACATATGCCACGAAAATCTGATCGGGATTTTTAGCAACACACGCTCATTAAAGCGGCGCTTTACCGTTTGATAAACCGCAATGCGTGTTGGTCCGTCGTGCCACGTATTGATGGGTCAAAGGCCGATTTTGTTTTCGGGTCTGACGGATTTGCCAAAAATTCGCCTGTTCGATCAAGCATGAGACCAACAACAGCTGCACTGGCGATGGTCAAGGCCGGATCAATTCGGTGAAGGGTTTGGCCAGTGGTTTGTGGTTGGCCCGGTAGCGCACTGTGGTCAATCACGACGAACGCGCCGCCGCGCTTTAATACCCGCGCGACCTCTTGAAAAGCTTTGGCTGGATTGCCGAGGCTGCCACTAGGAGGTGTAAAGTAAAGCTCGTGGGGGCCTTGTACCCATGTCACCAGATCAACACTGCCAGCTGCAGCCTCTAAAGCATCAAAATTGGTAAAACTCTTGCGCATGTTGGTTAGGCCATTGGCCGCCAAGCGCGCATCCAACAATGGCGACAAACGCGCCGTGAAAGCTGGCGGGTTTTGCAACACGACACTGCCGTTTGGACCGGTTGCACGTGCTAAGATTTCCGACCAATAGCCACTACCGGCCTCCATATCGATTATGTTGGCGCCACGACGCACATTCATAAACGCGAGCGCTTCAACCACCTTGCGCCGACTGTCATTGGCTCGATCCGCTGCCGAGCGGGTCGGTGCCGCGAGAATTGCTGCGGTCGCATCCGCTGGAGCTGTGCTCGTTGGGGCGGATGTCGTAGCACATGCTGCAATCGACATCAGTGATGCACAAAGAAAGTAGTTGAGAAGAACCTTCATGGTCATATGTCCCCGTTTTTTCCGCAGTTGCAGCCGTACAAATGATGGAACTCTTTCGTTGGTCTGTCGAGATGGCTTTGGCATTGAGGTCAAACATAAAGGCGCTGAACGCCATGTTCAACGCCTTTTATAATCGATTGCAAGACTTGTTTACCCCAGCAAGTCCTTTAAACCGTCTACGAGGTCAAGTTTTTCCCAAGAAAAGCCGCCGTCAGCGTCTGGCGCGCGGCCAAAATGGCCATATGCCGCCGTACGTGCATAGATCGGCTTGTTGAGGTCTAGATGACCGCGAATGCCGCGCGGCGTCAGCTTCATCAATTGTGGCAATCGGGCTTCCAGTGCATCGAGATCGCAGCGCTCTGTGCCGTCGCAATTTGCATAGATCGACAAAGGCTCGGCCACGCCAATTGCATAAGATAATTGCAATGTGCAGCGATCTGCAAGTCCAGCCGCAACAATGTTTTTGGCCAGATAACGCGCCGCGTAGGCTGCAGAGCGGTCAACCTTTGTCGGGTCTTTTCCAGAGAATGCGCCACCGCCATGAGGAGCTGCCCCGCCATAAGTATCGACGATGATCTTTCGTCCGGTCAGACCGCAATCGCCGTCAGGCCCGCCGACGACAAACTTGCCAGTTGGGTTTATGTGCCAAGCGCAATCGCTAGCGATCGGCAACGTGTCACCTAAAGCGCGTCGGATATAGGGCTCGACAATGTTGCGAATATCCTCGCTGGTCAGATTTTCATCGATGTGTTGTGTCGACAGCACAATAGACGTCGCAGCAACTGGCTTACCATGTTCATAGCGCGCCGTGACCTGACTTTTAGCGTCAGGTCCAAGCATCGCCAAGACACCGCTTTTACGGGCATCGGCCAAATCTTTCAGGATTTTGTGACTGAACTGGATTGGAGCGGGCATGAACTCCGGGGTTTCATTGGTTGCATAACCAAACATAATTCCTTGGTCGCCAGCACCCTCTTCTTTATTGCCACTGGCGTCGACGCCTTGCGCAATGTGCTCGGATTGCCCATGTAACAGCACCTCAATGTCGGCATACTGCCAGTGAAAACCGTCCTGAGCGTAACCAATGTCTTTGATCGCCATGCGTGCTGTGTGGGCGATCAAATCTTCGGTCACGGTGTCTGTTCCACGAAACTCGCCGGCGATCACGACGCGGTTGGTAGTCGCGAGTGTTTCAGCTGCGCACCGCAGCGCCCAAGGGTCACGGCCTTCGGCAATTGTGTGCCTAAAGAACAGGTCAACTACTTCGTCGGAAATACGGTCGCAAACTTTATCTGGATGTCCTTCAGAGACGCTTTCTGACGTAAACAGGTATGAGGCTCGTGCCACAAGGTTTCTCCAAGCTGATTTATGAGAGACATAAATACATGTTTATATCTTGAAATCAACTCTTTCCTGCTTGGCCCGTAGGCAAAACTGTTGAGCTGTGACAAGGTGGCACCATGCATCGATCACAAAACTTGGCGACTGCCATATCAAATTTGGAGAAGCTCGTTGGGTTTGACACCACTTCGCGCAACTCCAATCTAGCTCTCATTGACTGGGTTGAGGCCTATTTACAGCCTTTAGGGGCCATTTTGACCCGTGTACCCAATACAGAAGGCACCAAGACTAATTTGATCGCCAGTTTTGGGCCAACTGATCATGTGGGCGGGGTCGTTTTGTCAGGACATACCGATGTCGTGCCTGTCGATGGGCAAGACTGGCATAGCGACCCTTGGTCGCTTATTGAACGTGACGGCAAGCTTTATGGGCGCGGTACGTGCGACATGAAAGGCTTTAGCGCTTGTGCGCTTGCTTTGGCCTCAGCCATGTCCAAGGCAAAGCTAAAAGTGCCCATACACATTGCTTTATCTTATGATGAAGAGATTGGCTGTTTGGGCGCTCACTCGCTCGTGGAAGCGCTTAACAACGAATTTCCCGGCGTGGCGGCAGTAATTATTGGCGAACCCAGTGACATGAAGGTAGTGTCGGGGCAAAAAGGCTTAGCCAGTTCAACAGTCGAAATTACCGGCCGCGAAGCGCATTCCAGTCAAATTCAACAAGGCGTCTCAGCTATTATGGAAGCGATCCCGCTCCTGGCAGCCTTGCACAAAATGGCTGCCGATGCGCGCGTGATTGCTCCGACAGATAGCCCGTTTGAGCCTGCAGGCACCAGTCTTACAATTGGTTTGTTGGACGGCGGCACAGCCGTCAATATTCTAGCGCGCCAATGCAGCTTTACTTATGACATTCGCTATGAAGCAGGCGACGATCCGCGCAAATATGACGACGCAATACGGGCACTTGTTGAGGCAACAGACGCCCGCATCAAGGCGCGTGCGCCCGAGGGCGGAGCTATTTTGATTCCCCGGTCGCTATCTCCCGCCATGACACCAGAACCAAACGGTGTGGCAGAGGCTTTGGCGCGCGCTTTAACCGGTGACAACACCTTGCGCGCCGTCGCGTATGCGACCGAAGGGGGAATATTCCAAGGCACTGGGTTGTCGACTGTCATTTGTGGTCCGGGCTCGATTTCCCAAGCACATCAACCTGACGAATATGTTGAGATTGAACAAATGGCGCAATGTGTGACGTTTTTGGAGAAACTGGTGGTGCGATTGAGTGTTTAGGCAGAGCGCTGTAAATAAATTCTGTAGCATCACTTCCAAATCATATAAATCAATCGACAGGCTTGCATGACGCGCCCCACTCCTCCACGACAACTCAAGACAATGTTCTCAGGAGGTCAACGCGTGACAGTATTTTCCCATATTGGTGATTTGCCTGATGGCATAAGTCTAGGGTCCGTGGTGGCTGTCGATACAGAGACTTTGGGATTGTCACTGGTACGTGACCCCCTGTGCGTGGTGCAGCTTTCTGACGGAAAAGGCGACGCACATGTCGTTCGGCTCAATCGGCCCCTTTATGATTGCCCAAACCTGAAAGCGCTTCTGATCGATCCAGAAGTGGAAAAAATATTCCATTTTGCGCGATTTGATGTTGCCATGTGCAAACAGCATTTGGGAATTGAAGTCGCTCCGATTTTTTGCACAAAAATTGCGTCCAAGTTGGCGCGTACTTACACAGATCGTCATGGTCTCAAAGACGTTGTGCGTGAATTGGTTGGTGTTGATCTCAACAAACAGCAGCAAAGTTCGGATTGGGGTGCGGATGTCTTGTCGGAAGCCCAATTACATTATGCCGCCTCTGATGTGCTTTACCTTCACACGGCACGGGAACGCCTTATTGAAATTTTGACGCGCGAGAATCGCATGAGCCTTGCAGAGGCTTGTTTCAAATTTTTGCCGATACGTGCGGATTTGGATTTGTTAGGTTGGTCAGAAGCTGATATCTTCGCACACACATGACCGACACTTCTTTAACAAACACTCCTTTTACGCCTCAGCGCAGCAAACGGCGCATGACAAGCCAAGACGCTCAATTGCGAACATTTCGCGTCAAGGCGGTCCGTATTGCTTTGCTCGTGGGTGCTGGGGTGTCGATTTTGGCTCTGGTTGGCAGTGTCATTTTGCAGGTTATGCAAGGACGGGTGTCGAGCAATGAGGCGGTCGTACAAGGCGAAAACCTTGTTATTGAAACGCCCCGTTTTGTCGGGCGTACCAAAGATGGTGGTAAAGTCATTGTGACAGCCAAGACCGCAACGCGGTCCTTGAACAGCCAAGATGGTCAGGTCCGGCTCGATAGGCCGGTTATGGAAACCAGCGATGGTTCCAAGGCAACAGCGCTAGCAGGAATTTGGTCGCAGTCAGCGGAAACGCTTTCCCTTGAAGGTGACGTTGTGCTCACTCATCAAACTGGCGATAAAGCGACAGCAACTTCGGCTCTGTGGACCTCGGTACCTGCTAAGCTAACCCTCACCAACAATGTGGTTCTTGAGCGCCCAAATGGCGATAAAGCAACAGCAACTCAGGCAGTCTGGACCTCGGAGCCGGCTGCGCTCACGATTACTGGAAATGTCACTTTAACAAGGCCAACGGGGGCAAACTTAGTCAGTGGTATTGCGGTTTGGCGCAGTGATTTGGGATCCCTTGATGTCAGTCAAGGTGTCCGTGTTTCATTGCCAAGCGGAGAAAGTGCGACGTCACAGTCGGCTCGTTTCAATGATCGCAGCGGTGATGTAAGCCTTGTTGGACAAGTCAATGTCATGTTCCCGGCGGGGCAAGCCAGCTCTGATCGGGCCGACTTTAATGCGGTTTCTGGGCGTTTAAGTGGGGAGGGTGGAATCCAAATCACTTCAAGCCTTGGAATTGGTCGCGCAAACCGTTATGCCTACGAAACCAGATCAAAGCGCTTAAGCCTCGCTGGTGACGCGCGAGTTACTTTGAGATAAGTTCGTTTAGAGTGCGAACAGATTAATCGCCCATTGCGGCAACAGAGGATGCAAATTGACTATGCGACACCTCCCGTCACATAACGCCCTGCTGATTGCAGCTGTTTTTGGAACAGCCCTAGTTACCGGAGGGGCTGTTGCACAGCAAGCCGCAAGGTCAAGTAATGGGCCAGTCGAAGTCGCCGCACAAGACTTGGTTTACGACCCAACTAACGGACAAACTATTCTCACCGGCAACGCGTCCGTCACCCAAGACGGTGCCGTGCTGCGTGCGCCGCGCATACGGGTGACATATTTGCGCGGGGCCGGTGGCGCGACGGGCGCGGTCGACAAGGTTTATACAGATGGCGAAACTTTTTATGTGACGCCAAACGAGCGCATCCGTGGCGATCGTGCTGTGTTTGATTCGCCCGCCAATACAGTCCAATTCACCGGCAATGTTACTGCCGTGCAGGGCCAGAATGTCTTGCGCGGGTCTTTGTTAACGCTCAATACCAAAACGCGTGCATCGACTATGCGTGGACTGGACGGGCGTGTGCGGGCTGTATTCTTCCCATCGTCATCAGGCTCCAATCCTCCCGTAGTCGTGGCCAAAAAGAAATGACAATGGCCACAACAATGCCGCTCGGTCCTAGACTTGGCGTAAACGACAGAGGACGCAGCGGTGTTGCTGGTGCCAGCACAAACGGATTGATCGCGCGTGATCTCGGGAAGAGTTACAATGGCCGTCAGGTCGTCAACAGCGTTTCCCTGCGCGTTAAGCGTGGCGAGGTATTGGGCTTGCTTGGACCGAATGGTGCGGGCAAAACCACCTGTTTTTACATGGTTATGGGTCTGGTTCAGCCTGACTTCGGCTCGATTTCAATTGACGGACAAGACGTCACCGAACTGCCGATGTATGTGCGTGCGCGCCTCGGTATTGGTTACTTGCCCCAAGAGCCCAGCATATTTCGTGGCATGAGTGTTGAAGATAATGTGCTGGCTGTCCTTGAGACTGTTGAGCCGGACGCCAAAGCTCGCTTGGCACGCTGCAATCAATTATTGGAAGAATTACGTATTGACCGTCTGCGTAAGCAGCGCTCCACAGCTCTGTCGGGCGGCGAGCGCCGTCGCCTGGAGATAGCGCGCGCGCTGGCCACTGACCCTTCATTTATTCTGCTAGACGAACCTTTTGCAGGTATCGACCCGTTAGCCATTGCCGATATTCGCGATTTGATAGGGTTTTTGAAGGATCGTGGCATTGGTGTGTTAATCACAGATCATAACGTTCGAGATACACTGAATATTATTGATCGTGCAACTATCATATTCGACGGGGAAGTTTTGTTCGAAGGTTCTCCCGATGAAGTGTTAAACCAGCCTGATGTCCGCCGTGTCTATCTCGGGGAGGATTTCAAGGCCTAGACTGGGAATTTGATCAATGGCTATCGCCCCGCGCATGGAGCTTAGACAAGGCCAAGGCCTTGTAATGACGCCCCAATTGCAGCAAGCGATCAAGCTGTTGCAGATGTCTACGGTTGAGCTTGGCATCTATGTCGAGCAGGAACTTGAACGCAACCCGGTACTCGAGCGCCTTGAGGACGGCGATGATTTTGGCATAGCCGATATAGCTGAAACCGATCCGCGCGAGGCAATTGCCGGCGTTGATGGCCCCCAAGAGCTGTGTGCAAACGGCGATACACCTGATTATAATGCAGAGGCCAGTTTGGATGCCGGCTATGAAGACATTCACGGCGGTGCCGATATGGTGGCCGTCGAGGCTGTTGGAGCCAGTGTTGACTGGAGCAAGGCCGGCAACGGTTCGGGCGGGTTCGACGATCTTGAGGGCATGGAAAACTCTTTGACGCAAAGCATATCGCTGCGCGATCATTTAGAAAGCCAAGCCGCGCTGGCTTTTCCAAATCCAACCGATCGCCTGATTGGCGGCTATCTGATTGATCATGTCGATGATGGCGGCTATTTGCGCGCTGACAAGGATGAAGTGTGTGCACGCCTTGGCATCGAGGGCGATCATTTTGAAGCGATTGTAGCGACCCTACAAACCTTTGATCCCACAGGTGCGTGCGCGCGAAGCGTTGAGGAGTGCCTCGCAGCGCAACTGATAGAACGTGACCGCTATGATCCGGCGATGCAGATTTTAGTGGCCAATCTGACACTTCTGGCGCGCCATGATCTAAAGTCGCTGTATGATTTATGTGAGGTTGACGGTGCTGATCTTGCTGAGATGATTGCCGAAATTAGAGCCTTGACGCCAAAGCCTGGTGCCGCCTTTGGTCCGACAATGTCAGCTGGAATTGTCCCGGACGTTTTTGTCCGCGAAGGCCCGCTTGGCACTTGGGTCATTGAGTTGAATTCTGACACTTTGCCCCGTGTCTTGGTGAACAATGCTTATTGTGAAACCGTGTCGCGCCTGGCTCGAACCGAAGATGAAAGATCCTATCTCAGTGAGGCCCAAGCCGATGCAAATTGGCTCATTAAAAGCCTAGATCAACGGGCGCGAACAATTCTGAAGGTCGCTAAAGAGATTGTGCGCCAACAAGATGGCTTCTTGACCTTTGGTGTTTCCCATTTGCGTCCCCTCATCTTGAAGGATGTGGCTCGTGCGATTGATATGCATGAAAGTACTGTTAGTCGCGTCACGAGCAACAAATTCATTGCAACCACACGGGGCATTTTTGAACTGAAGTTCTTTTTCTCCACCGCAATTCAATCTTCCGATGGTGGCGAGTCCCATTCTGCAGAAGCAGTACGCTTTCGTATCAAGAACCTTATTGACGCGGAGGCTTTTGAAGAGCCATTATCAGATGATAGAATTGTAGAAATCCTGCGTGAAACTGGCGTTGACATAGCTAGGCGGACGGTTGCGAAATACCGCGAGGCGCTGCGTATACCTTCGTCTGTACAACGTCGAAGAGCTATGGCGCGCGCGGGCTAACCAACACACATCATTACGCTTTTTTCTCTTTCCAAACTAGCAAACTGGTGCAACACTGACGTTGGGCTCGCCGTCGTGATGCCTTAATCTAGCCAGCGCTTTGCGCCAAACCATTCGTGCAAGTGTCTGTTTTACTAGGTCTGCAAAACAGACCTGTCGTTGCTGCGGAGGAATATTATGAGCAATCTCAACGTCAGAGTTACAGGCCGGAATATCGACGTCGGAGAAGCCCTAAGAAGCAAAATCGAAGAGGAATTGGAAGCGGGAATTGGCCGTTACGTTACTCGAGACGGTGATGCGGTGGTTACGCTGGAAAAACAACGCCATCTTTATCACGTTGAGATCATTGTCCATCTTGATTCAGGTATCTCACTGGAATCAAACGGCGAAGCTGCTGAACCCCATGCGGCGTTCGCTGCCGCATTAGAGAAAATTGAAAAACGTGTCCGCCGCTACAAGAGACGCCTCAAAGACCATCACGGCAAACACGCCAATCCCCTGCCCCGTGAAGAAGTTGCCTATAATGTCATTGAAGTAGATGCAGATGATGCTGATGATACTGCAGGCGAAGAAGGTGCCGGACCTGCAGTGATTGCCGAGACCAAAAAAGCCGTAAAAACAATGGCGGTTGCCACAGCTGTCATGCAGCTAGAACTTGGACTGGCGCCTGTGTTGATGTTTAGAAATACCCGATCTGGGGAATTAAACGTTGTTTATCGTCGCGTAGATGGGAATATCGGTTGGATTGATCCTGCCCCTAGTGTATCGGGCTGACGTGTGCGCAAGGGAAGCTCTCTATGAGCTTTACCCAATGGCTGTAACCAGCGAAACTGTGCGGGGGCGCAGTCAGCTTGAGAAATGACAAAATGGCAGATCTTGCAGACTTGATTAGCGCCGACGCGGTGGTGCACCGCTTAAAGGCTAACCAAAAGAGCGACGTCCTTCTTGAGATGGCCGAAATAGCGGGCAAGGCTTACGGTGTCGATGTGTCGGCGACGTTGGAGTCTACTCTTGAGCGAGAAAGCCTTGGTGGCACAGGTGTTGGCGATGGAGTTGCCGTTCCCCATGCCCGCCTAAAAGGTCTTGATGCACCAAAGGCCGTCTTGGCCGTCTTGGACCCTGCGATTGACTTTGAAGCTGTCGATGGCCGTCCCGCGGACATCATTGTTCTTTTATTGTCGCCTGATAACGCTGGTGCGGACCACCTTAAAGCACTGGCGCGCATTTCGCGGTTATTGCGGCGTAAGGACATTCGCGACGGCATTCGCGCGGCGCGATCAGCTTTGGCTATTCATGCATTCACTTGTGATGTGGGTGCTATTCAGGCAGCTTAGACAGCGCGCGAAACCAGCCAAATTTGCGCGCCGATGGCCAAAAGTGCACCCAAAGTCAGCGTTGTGCGCAAAGGGCGATACCACAGAGGCCAACGCCTTGTGCTGCCACCACTGGTCACGTAATCCCACAGCCACATCAAAAAGAAACCACCCAATAAAATAAACAGTCCCAGCAAAGGCGAGGCATATTGGGAAATGGATGCAATAAGTCCAATTAAACTTGGTAAAACAGAAAATAGCAAAGTGAAAAACCCCGGACCTTCGGGCCGTGCGCCAATTTCAAAGCCCCACCGAGTGCCGCCTAGAAACGACAATATGATGGCACCATAAGCATAAAAAACAGTCGTTGAAACACCATCATAGGGGGAAGGCGCAAATTGGGTCCCCGCTAAGGCACCATAAAATGGTAGAAGTCCAAATAACCCTATTACCCAAGGGCTTTTGGGGGCGATGTCACGTCTGCGCATTCGTCACTCCTGAGACGCCAACTCAACTGCGCCCAACGGCTTGCTGCTCGTCAAGCAGGAACAAAACGACGGAACAAGCTGGCAGCAGTGAACCCTGCTAATAGAGCCATCGCAACCCCTAACAGGCCATGAAGTGCAGCGTGATCACGTGCAAACTCAAAAATTAAGCGTTCGGCACCTACTTTTGAGACTACTAGCGTCGACAAAGTTGACTGAAACGGGCGACCATTACGAAACACCATGACTTTGGCTGTATAGAGACCTGGCGGCGTTCGATCTGGCATTTGAACGTCTGCACGAAAAAGGTCACCTTTTAATAACCGGACTCCTCCAGCATCTTCGACGTAGAGTTTGTCGCGTTGGCGCTGCGCAACGAATGCCGCTTTGAGTTCGTGGCGCAACGGCGCATTAATGCTTCTGGCGGCGATATCGAGCTGCCCGTCTGGTGTTAGCCCATACAATGACAATGTGTCCTTTGGTGCAATTTGTTGAAGTGGTCGCGCGCTGGAGACACCAAAAAACGTCGGCGCTGCGGCAAAGTAGAGCCGATCTTCGCCGATCCAAAGGCCTGCTGTACGTTTGCGTCTCCCGATCCATGCTGGTCGATCGGGTCCACGTACCGTAACAACAATATCAGTGTTTCCAGTTGCCCCGCCACGAACAGAACCAAAAACAGTGACTTTAGCGCCGGTGAAGCTGGAGGTGACTAGCACGGCATCATCAATCAGTGCGGCCGATACTTGGGCACTCTGCGCTATCAGTAAACTTGGGCATATTAGTAAAAAAGCAATTGCCGTTAGAGATCGCCACATCATAGGCCACCTCCTGGCGACGATGTTTCAAACAAATCGGTTGGCAAAAACATTAAGTCGCCCGCGAGACGCAGCGCTACGATCAAAACTAAGCCACCCAAAAGCGCGCGCAGTTGTTCTCCCTTTAGCTTGCGCCCAAGCATAACCCCAAATTGCGCTCCAAATACGCCTCCGACGATCAGTAGGCCCGACAGCACAATATCCAAGCCGCCATTAGCGGCAGATTGCAAAAAAGTGGTCGTGCAAGAGGTAATAAGGACTTGCAATGTCGACGTACCAACAACCAAGTTAGGTGGCATGTGAATGATATAAACCAAAGCCGGGATCAAAATGAACCCCCCACCTACGCCCATTATAGCTGATAAAATACCAACGCCGACACCAATCATAAAAGGCGGGATAACCGAGATATAAAGCCTTGAACGGGGAAACTTAACTTTCCAGGGTAAACGGTGGGCCAGATCATTGGTCATTCTGATATGGCTTGGTGCAACCCCATGGCCGCGCGCCCGTGCGATTGCGCGGACGCTTTCCCAAACAAGGCTAGACCCTAGGCCGCCCAGCAGTAGCACATAGGCAATGCGGACAGTCGCCTCCGCCGCACCCATAGACTTTAGAAAGCCAAATAACACAGCCCCGATTGCAACGCCAAACACCCCGCCGAGCGAAATCACCAATCCCATACGCAAATCAACGCCGCGTCTTTCAAATTGACCCAGAATAGACGACATCGACGAAGCCGCCGCCAGATTAGCACCTGCGGCAACAGCGACGGGTGCGGGAATGCCGATCAACATTAAAAGCGGGGTCATCAGAAACCCGCCGCCGACACCAAAAATTCCTGATAGACAACCCACAATGAGGCCAAGCGCGGCCATAAGCCACGGACTTACCGCCATTTCCGCAATGGGAAGATAGACTTGCATCAACGCTGAGCCCCAAATAATCTCAGGACCTTATTGTGCCTTGGATGGCGTTTCTATGGCAATCGATGGAAAAATTGCTTTGTAAGGTAAAATCTTGGCTGCTTTATCAGTCAAGCTGCTTTTTACTTGCCTTGGGACCGATCAAAAGCCATCCGATAAAGCCTGCATAAGGGATAAACAGCACCACAACCGACCAAATGGCTTTACCCAAAGGGCCGCTGCGGTCATTTTGAACTATGTTGAAAACGGCCCATAGTCCTAAAACGAGTGAGACCAAATAGCCAAACGTGTAGCCATTATTCCATTCCATCCCAAACATTAGCGTCAAACTCCGTCAGTGGTGGTGCAATTCCGCCCGCTCTATGATATTGGAACCTGCAGCGCGTTACGCAATGGCATCGTGTGATTGGGAGCCTGCGATACGTCACATGACCGACTTAATCGAAAACAGCAACCAAGCCAACCTGTCGTCCCCAGAGCATCATATCGAAACAATCACACTTGGCTGTCGATTGAATCTGTATGAGAGCGAAGCCATGCGCGGGCTTGCGACTGATGCTGGCCTCAAAGACGTGATACTTGTCAACACCTGCGCCGTCACGGCTGAAGCCGTGCGTCAAGCCCGCCAAACCATCCGCAAGGCGCGCCGCGACAAACCAGAGGCGATGATCGTTGTCACAGGCTGCGCCGCCCAGATTGACCCTGCTATGTTTGCAGCCATGCCCGAAGTTGACCGTATCATTGGAAATGCCGAAAAGGCCGACCCCGCTGTTTTCCGGGCGTTGGCATCCACCAACGGCGGGCCTGACCAGATCGAACGTGTGTTGGTCAACGATATCATGAGTGTCCGCGAAACAGCTGGGCATTTGATTGATGGTGTGCAGGACCGGGCGCGTGCCTATGTTCAAGTACAAAACGGCTGCGATCATCGCTGTACGTTCTGCGTCATCCCGTATGGTCGCGGCAATTCGCGCTCGGTTCCCGCTGGCGAAGTTGTGGCGATGATTGGCCGGCTGGTCGCGCGCGGCGTGCCCGAGGTCGTGCTATCTGGCGTCGATATGACATCTTGGGGCGCTGATTTGCCCGGGCAGCCTGTGCTGGGCGAGTTAGTCGCGCGAATTTTTAAGCTGGTGCCTGATCTGCCACGTTTGCGTTTATCATCAGTTGATGCGGTGGAAATTGACGATACGTTGTTTGGGCTGTTCGCCACTGAACCACGTCTGATGCCTCATCTTCATTTGTCTTTGCAACACGGATCCGACTTGATCCTGAAGCGAATGAAGCGCCGTCATTCGCGCACTGATGCGGTTGCACTGGTCGCGAGATTGCGCGCAGCACGGCCAGAGATGGCGTTTGGTGCGGATATTATTGCCGGTTTTCCGACCGAGACCGAAGATCAATTCAAGGAATCAATGTCTCTTGTTGACGAGTTGGGTTTGGGGTTCCTGCACGTATTCCCTTATTCGCCTCGTCCCATGACACCTGCAGCTCGCATGCCTCAATTGGACAAGGCGATAATCAAGGAGCGCGCCGCACGTTTACGTGCCAAGGGTGACGCAGCGCTTGCTTGTTATCTAGACGCCCAAATCGGATCGACCCAGCGCGTGTTGATTGAGCGAGACGGCAAAGGCCGCCTTGATACATTTGCCGAGATATTGGTGACAGGAGCGGCGGCTGGTTCAACAGTCATGGTGCGTATCAACGACCGCATTGGTGGACGGCTGTCAGGGACATTGATCGATCAATAACGCTCCCATTAGTTGGCCACCTGGCCTAAGCCGAGCAAGAGCCGCCTCCCAACACACAAAACTTGGAACAATGAGGGTGGTTCAGTTTAGTTATGCCAAGCGCGTCGCTCAGATGCTTGCCCATCTCAAAGGCTTTATCATAGGGCAATAACGTACAGGCCAAGACACTTGCTTGCATATCACCTTTACGTTTAACCACCATGCGCGAGCTCGCACACATAAGTCCCGCTGGATCAACACCCAAAATACTCCAACATGCGGGTGTGATTTCAGGTACGTCAATCTTCTCGTCCATTTCAGGAAACAGGATCAGCGCCAGCGGATCGTCTAGATTAATTGGCCAGCCGCGCGCCTCGATCAGCGCTTGATAGCCCACCCGTTCATCGTGTGCGCTTTCCCCCCACATGGTGCGTCCGGCAATTGCCAATTTTGCACCCTGCGCAACGAGCCAGTCCAGACCAATACTTGTTTCGTCAAAACCGCCAGTCCCACGTTGCAAGTCATGCTGCTCGCGCGACCAATGGTCGAGGCTAACGCGAAACGTGATGCGGTTGCCAAACTCGTTGAT